>NZ_JASJVI010000062.1:0-23361 GCF_035019865.1 Cryobacterium sp. 10I5 | reverse complement strand
CCGCAGGGCACCCACCGGATGGTGGGTGCCCTGCGGGTGGTGCGGGGTGGTGCGGGTGTTACAGGCCGGCGAGCTCGCGCACGGCGGCATCGCCGGGGGCGGCGTTCATGAAGCTGGCTTCGATGTCGGCGCGCTCGAGGAGCTCGTCCATGCGACGGCGACGCTGCTTCGGGATCAGCGTGACGACGGTGCCGGACTTGCCGGCGCGGCCGGTACGACCGGAGCGGTGCAGGTACGTCTTGTACTCGTCGGGGGCGTCGGCCTGGATGACCAGGTCGATGTCGTCCACGTGGATGCCGCGGGCTGCGACATCCGTTGCCACGAGCACGTTGACGCGACCGCTGGTCAGCATCTGCAGGTTGCGGGTACGGCGTGCCTGGTTCAGGTCGCCGTGCAGGCTCGTCGCCTTCACGCCGGCGTCTTCGAGCTGCTCGGCGAGCTGCTCGGCGTACGCACGGGTTCGGGAGAAGATGAGCGTCTTGCCCTGGCGGTCGACGAGCTGGCCGATGATGGCGCTCTTGTCGCGGTGCTCGATGACGAGGACCTTGTGGTCGATCGTGGAGGAGGCCTGGTCTTCACCGGCGACCTCGTGGACGGCCGGGTTCGTCAGGAACTCCTTGACGAGCGAGGCGACGCCCTTGTCGAGGGTTGCCGAGAAGAGCAGCTTCTGGCCGCCCTTCTTGGTCTGGCGCAGGATGCGCTGCACGGGCTCGAGGAAGCCCAGGTCGCACATGTAGTCCGCCTCGTCGAGGACGGTGACGACGACCTCGCTGAGGTCGAGACGACCCTGTTCGATGAGGTCCTCGATGCGGCCGGCGGTGCCGATGATGATGTCCACGCCGCGCTGGAGGGCGCTGACCTGACGGTACTGCGGAACGCCGCCGTAGATCTGGGTGGTGAAGAGGCCGACGCTGCGGGCGATGGGCTGCACGGTGCGGTCGATCTGCAGGGCGAGCTCGCGGGTCGGGGCCAGGATGAGCGCGCGGGGCTTGCGGGCCATCTTGCGGTCCTTGGCGCCGTTGTTCTCCATCAGCTTCTCCACGAGGGGAGCACCGAAGGCGATCGTCTTGCCAGAGCCGGTCTTGCCACGGCCGAGCACGTCGCGCCCGGCGAGCACGTCCGGGATGGTCGCGGCCTGGATCGGGAACGGGCTGGCGGCACCGAGGGCGCCGAGTTCGCGGACGATGTTCTCACCCAGGCCCAGGTCGCCGAAGGTCACGCCGACAACTTCGGCAGCCGTCGTCGCGATGGCTTCGAGGCGCTCGAGGACGACGTCATCACCGGCGGCGAAGTGCGCCTTGGTGTCGCGGCTCGGGTAGAAGTTGCTGGAGTGGCCGCCGTCGTCGTGCGCAGAACGGTTGCTGCGGTCGGAGTGCGAACGGTCGGGGCGGTCGCCGTAGGACGGACGGTCGGAACGTTCGGTGCGGTCGCCGTACGAGGGGCGCTCGGTACGGGCGGGGCGGTCGCCGTAAGACGGACGGTCGGAGTGCGAACGCTCGGGACGGTCGCCGTACGAGGGACGCTCGGTACGGGCCGGACGGTCGCCGTAGGACGGACGCTCGGTACGGGCGGCACGATCACCGTAGGACGGACGGTCGTTGTTGTAGGCCGGACGGTCCGTGCGGGGACGGTCGCTGTTGTACGCGGGACGGTCATTGCTGCGGGCCGGACGGTCGCCGTAGGACGGGCGGTCGTTGTTGTACGCCGGACGGTCCGTGCGGGGACGGTCGCTGTTGTACGCGGGACGGTCATTGCTGCGGGCCGGACGGTCGCCGTAAGACGGGCGGTCCTTGTTGTAGGCCGGACGGTCGGTGCGCGGGGCGCGGTCGCCGTAGGACGGACGGTCGTTGTTGTACGACGGACGGTCGGTGCGGGGACGGTCGCTGTTGTAGGACGGACGCTCCGAGCGGGCGTTGTACGTCGGGCGTTCGGTGTTGCTGTGCGTCGGGCGGTCGGTGCGCGAGGCGCCGTTGTACGACGGGCGGTCGCTGTTGTACGACGGGCGGTCGTTGCCGCGGGCGGGCCGGTCTCCGTAAGCGGGACGGTCATTGCTGCGGGCCGGACGGTCTCCGTAGGCGGGACGGTCATTGGCGGGGCGTCCCGCGGCGCGGTCGGCGCGTTCGCCGGCGTTCCAGCGGGCCTTCTTGGGGGCGCCCGCATCGGCCTGGTAGCCGCGGTGGCCCGGGCTCTTGCTGCCGTTGTTGGATCCTCCGCGGGAGGGTCCGCCCTTGGCGGCGTACTTCGGGTCGAAGTTCTTGTTGGATCGGCTGACAGCCGGATTGTTGCTCGTAGGCATAGAAAATTCCTGGGTTGTATTGGGTACATGGCAGAACAACGACGCACATGCATCGCAACCTGAGAACCCGGGCAGTCTATGGCCGGGGCCGTTCACATACAGTGATTTTTCACCAGCGGATTACTGGGAAACCGGCCCATCCTGACTTACAAACCCATCCGCGCATACAAATTCACACGGTGTCAAGAGCCGACCTGACAACGTTACCGGAAAGAGCCTGAAAAGTCACGGACCAGTTTCAGGCCCTGGCGGGTTCGGTCGGATTCACCGGTAAAGGAACCGGTTCGGGAGGTACCGTGTCGTGACAGGAGGAGACGGAGATGACGCGATCGGGCGTACGGCGGACCGTGCGGCACGCGCCCCGGTGGGTGGGATCGCAGCTCACTGCGGCTCGGCTGCTGGCCGCGGCGAAGGCCGCCCTCGCCGTTGCGATCGCGTGGACGGTCGCCGGATACCTGCCGGGGGTCGCAAACGAGTACCCCTATTACGCGCCGCTCGGAGCGCTCGTCAGCATGTACCCGACGCTGATGAGTTCGGTTCGGAACTCCCTGCAGACCCTCGGCGGCCTCTTCGTCGCGATCGTGCTCGCGGGCGCCGTACTGCTCGTGAGCGGACCGAACGTGCTGACCATATCGCTGGCCGTCGGCGTGGGCGCGCTCGTCGCTGCGACAGGGGTGTTCGGCACGAACCGGGAATACATCCCGGTGACGGCCCTGTTCGTGCTCATCATCGGGGGACCGAATGCGGACGGGTACTCGATCGGTTACCTCGAGCAGCTGTCCCTGGGTATCGCGATCGGCCTCGCCGTGAACCTCCTGATCCTGCCGCCCCTGACCCTCGACGCGGTCGGCCGCCAGTTGTCGCACTACCGTGGCACGCTCGCCGGTCACCTCTCCGACCTGGCCGAGGCCCTCACCGAGAACTGGCCGCCCGAACGCGACGACTGGGCGAGCCACGGGGAGGAACTCGTCACGCTCGCGCGCGACGTGCGCGATGCCTTGTATCACGCGGAGGACAGCCGCAAGGGCAACCCTCGCGCCCGCATCCACCGGCGTGACCTGGCCAGTGACCGGGACGACCTGGCCGCGCTCGAGACCGTCACCTTCCACGTGCGCGACCTCACCGATGTGCTCGCCGGGGCGGTCTGGGGGGCACCGATCGCACTCGAACTGCGTCCAGAGCTCAGGCCGCCACTCGCCCGCGCCCTGCTCGCGGTCGCCGCAGTGCTGACCGAGTGGGAGTCCGGCCGGGACGGAGGGGCCGCCCTGACGGACTCTGGCGCGTTCGAGACGGCCGAGACCGCCGTGGCCCAGCTGACGGCCGAGTTGGACACCCGGCAGGGCGCCGCTGCCGCGACGACGATGGGCGCCGCGACCGCGATCTCGCTGGACCTGACCCGAATCCTCGCCGCCCTCCGCCCTCGACTGGCCCGGACCGCGACCTGATGCGGGCCGTTGCGGCGGATGCCCGGACCCGGCCTCCCGATGCCACCGCCCGGGAATCCGGCCGGGACAGTCCAAGGACCGCGAACTACACTCGGTAGACGGCGGGCGGAGACAGGTGCGATCACGAGTGCGGGCATGGAGCGTGATGGCGGCCGTCATCGCGCTGCTCGGTGCGTCCGTGACCGTCGCCATTCCCGCGCAGGCCGACGACTATCCGAGCTGGGCCGACGTCGAAGCGGCCCGCGCCTCCACCGCGGCGACCGAGGCGGAGGTGTCCCGGATCGGGACCCTGCTGACGGGACTCGAAACCCAGGCCGCGACGCTCGGTGACGCGGCGATCACCGCGAGCGCGGCATCCGCCACCGCCGACACTGAGTCACTCGCGGCCGCCGCGCACGCCGCGGTCCTCACGAGCCGGCTCGCGAGCGCCACCGAGACTGCCCGGACAGCGGATGTCCAGCTCGGGCTCCTGGGAGCCCAGCTCTACCGCTCCGGGGCGAGCGACGCCGTCGCCACCCTGCTTCTGGTTCCCGGGGAGGCGAGCGACCTCTTGTCGGCCCTCAGCACCTCGACCCGGCTGAGCGAACTGACCTCCGGCATCCGCGACCGGGCGCTCGCGCAGCGCAACCTCGTGCAGAGCCTCGAGGAGCAGGCAGCGGTGGCGTCGACGGAACGCGACCGCCTCGCAGTCGAGGCGAAGGATCGCGCGGCGGCCGCGGCGGAGGCCCAGCGCGCCGCCGACGCGCAGCTCGCCGAGCAGCGGACGCGCTCGGACGTGCTCGACGCCCAGCTCGCGAGCCTGAAGAACACGACGGCCGAGACGGAGCGCTCCTACCGGGCCGGCGTCGCCGCGGCAGCGGCGTACCAGAAGCAGCAGGAAGAGGCAGCTGCGGCGGCCGCGGCGAGTGCGGCGGCCCGGGCGGCTGCGGCATCGGCAGCGGCCGCTCAACCGGCGGCCGGCGGGTCGAGCGGATCCTCCGGTTCCGGCTCCTCAGGCGCGGGCTCGACCACGGCTCCCCCGACCGCAACCGTGTCGTCTCCGGCGGCAGCCCGGGCGTACGCGGCGGGCGCGGTCAGCGCGCGCGGCTGGGGCGGCAACGACTACACCTGCCTGGTGTCGCTCTGGAACAAGGAGTCCGGCTGGCGGGCCGACGCCTACAACGCGAGCTCGGGGGCGTACGGCATTCCCCAGTCGCTGCCGGGAAGCAAGATGGCGTCCGCCGGCTCCGACTGGCGCACGAACGCCGCGACCCAGGTCGACTGGGGCCTCGGCTACATCGCCGCCGTTTACGGAACGCCCTGCGGCGCCTGGGCGCACTCGGTGAGCGTCGGCTGGTACTGAGCCGGGCATCCACTGCGCTGCCGGGCTCTCGGGAGTTGCCGATGCGGGCACCTGGTGCCCGCGCACCGGCGACAGTTGTCGGCAGCGGCCGCAGTTGCGCCCGGCGGTCCCGCGGGCGGATGCGCCGCGCGAGAATGGACGCAGGTCGCCCGTCCGCGGCGACCGGAGTGGAGCCCCGCATGACTGAATCCGAGCTCGTCAACCTGTGGATCAAGACCCGCTGGCACGTCATCGTGTCCCAGGTCGCCCCGACCTTCCTGCTCACGGCCCTGGTGGGCTTCCTGGCCCTGGGCCTGGCCGGAACCGCACCGAGTGTGCGTGTCGCGGCGGCCGGCGTGCTCCTGGCCTCCGGAATCCTCGGCGCCCTGGTGCAGATCAACGCCGCCAATGAGGCCCTCGCCGTGATCGCCGACCTCCGAGCCGGGGGAAGCACGTCAGCCGTGACCCTGCGCATCCTGTCCGCGGCACCGTGGGTGAACGTGGTGCGGTTCGTGACACCGGCCGTGTTCGTCGTCGTCTACGTCGCCCTGCTGATCGCCCTCTTCGCCCGCTGACGCGGACGTCACGGACGGCCGTGAATGCGGCGGGAGAGCTCGGTGGCTGTGCCGGTGAGTTCGGCGGCGAGCGCGGGCCACAGGTCTTCGGCGATCCGCTCGCGGGGGAAGGTCACGGCGATCCCGGCGGCGGGCCAGCCGGTGTGGTCCCGCACGGCGACGGCGACGGATGCCATCCCCGGCGTGATCTCGCCGTCCTCGCGGGCGAAGCCGTCGGCACGCACCCTCGTCAGCAGGGCCCGCAGTTCGGGCGAGCTGCGCGGTCCCTGCCCCGGGCCCTCCCCCTGCCTCCGTTCGAAGGCTCCCTTGTCCGGGTACAGCGCGCGCAGCTGGGCCGCGGGTAGCGCGGCGAGGAGTGCGCGCCCGCTCGCGGTGAGGTGGCTCGGGAGGCGGACGCCGACATCCGTGACGAGGGAGGGCCGCCGGGGAGCGCGCTCCTCGACGAGGTAGACCACGTCCCGGCCGTGCAGCACGACGAGGTGCGCGCTCTCTCCGAGCCGGTCGACGAGCTGGGCGACGAGGGGACGACCGAGGTGGGAGAGCGGCTGCTGCCGGGAGAACCCGGTGCTGAGCTCGAAGGCGGCCACGCCGAGCCCGTAACGGCGCTCCTCGGGCAGGTGCACGACGAAGCCCTGCTCGACGAGTACGGCGAGCAACTGGTAGACCGTCGAACGCGGCAGGTCGAGGGCGGTCGCGATCGCGCTCGCCCGGGCCGGACCGCGCTGCGCGGCGAGGTGCGAGAGCAGCCGCAGGGTGCTCCGCGCGGCCGGGACCTTGGGGGTGATCGCCATGCCGATGCCTCCCTGCGGTTTCGCTCCGAGCCGGATCTCGTCCCGCCGAAGCCGTTCCGGGTACGGCCTGTTCGCGAGATGTCCGGTATCCCGGACAGTTTCGAGTGTATCCGTGTCCCGGGCGACCGCGCAGGGTGTGCAATCGAAACATGAGCCACATCGAAGCACCCGTCACCGCGAGCACCGACCCGACCGCAGCATCCGCCGCAACGCCCGACGCCGCAACGCCCGACGCCGCCGCGACGGTCACCGTCGGAGCCGGCGCCGTCTCGTTCGCCGACCTCGTCGCCGTCGCCCGCCAGGACGCGCGCATCGTGCTCGACCCGGCCGCGCTCACCGGCGTCGCGGCGACCCGCGCGATCATCGACGGCCTCGCGAGCGACGTGCATCCGCACTACGGCATCTCGACCGGCTTCGGCGCACTCGCGTCGACGTTCATCGAGAGCGACCGCCGCGCCCAGCTGCAGGCGAGCCTGGTGCGCTCTCACGCCGCCGGCAGCGGCCCCGAGGTCGAACGGGAGGTCGTGCGCGCCCTCATGCTGCTGCGGCTCTCGACCCTGATGACCGGACGCACCGGAGTGCGCCCCACGACCGCGGCGGCCTATGCGGCCGTGCTCAACGCCGGCATCACCCCGGTCGTGCACGAATACGGCTCGCTCGGCTGTTCGGGCGACCTTGCCCCACTCGCCCACTGCGCCCTCGCTGTGATGGGCGAGGGCCGGGTGCGCGACGCCGGCGGCACGCTGATGGGCGGCGCCGAGGCCCTCGCCGCGGCCGGAATCACCCCGGTCGTGCTCGCCGAGAAGGAGGGCCTCGCCCTGATCAACGGCACCGACGGGATGCTCGGCATGCTCGTCCTGGCCCTCACCGACCTGAAGCGCCTCCTCACGACCGCCGATATCGCCGCGGCGATGAGCGTCGAAGCCCTGCTCGGCACGGATGCGACCTTCGCCGCAGACCTGCAGGCGCTGCGGCCCCAGCTCGGCCAGGCCGCGAGCGCCGGCAACCTCCGCGCGATCCTCGCCGGCTCCCCCCTGCTCGCCTTCCACGCCGGCCCGGAGGACCCCACGGTCCAGGACGCCTACTCGCTGCGCTGCTCCCCGCAGGTGCACGGCGCTGCCCGCGACACGGCAGACCACGCCGCCCTCATCGCCGGGCGCGAGCTCGCGAGCGCCGTCGACAACCCCGTTGTCACCCTCGACGGCCGGGTGATGTCCAACGGCAACTTCCACGGCGCCCCGGTCGGCTACGTGCTCGACTTCCTCGCGATCGCCGCCGCGGACGTCGCGAGCATGAGCGAGCGCCGCACCGACCGCCACCTCGACGCGCACCGCAACAAGGGCCTGCCGCCGTTCCTCGCCCACGAGGTCGGCGTCGACTCCGGCCTGATGATCGCTCAGTACACCGCCGCCGGGATCGTCTCCGAGCTCAAGCGGCTCGCCGTTCCGGCCTCGGTCGACTCGATCCCCTCCTCCGCGATGCAGGAGGACCACGTCTCGATGGGCTGGGCCGCCGCCCGTAAGCTCCGCCGCTCGATCGACGGCCTCGAGCGGGTGCTCGCGATCGAGATCATGACCGCCGCCCGCTCGCTCGACCTGCGCGCGCCCCTGCAGCCGGGAGCGGCGACCGGCGCCGTGCGCGACCTGGTCCGCACCGTCGCCGAAGGTCCGGGACACGACCGCTTCCTCTCCCCCGAGATCGAAGCCGTCGTGCAGATCGTCGCGACGGGCGCGGTCGCGGATGCCGCGGCATCCGTCACGGGCCCCCTCGCCTGACACCGGCGTGCTCGTCTGACACCGGGTTCGTCCCGAACGGGGGTATCTCGGCGCATGGACGAACCGGCCCGCTGAGGCCATGATGATGACCTCATCATGCGGGAAGCCTGGTTCCCGACAGGGCAGCGACCGACCCGGGGGAACAATGATTCGCATCCTGCTCGCAGACGACCACACCACGTTCACCGAGTTGCTCGCAGGTGCGCTCAACCGGGAACCGGATTTCTGCACCGTCGGAACGGCCCCGAGCGCGCGTCAAGCAGTGGAGTCGAGTCGGGACCTCCGTCCGGATGTCATCGTCCTCGACTACCACCTGACGGACGGCAGCGGACTCACCGCCGTCGCACTCATCCTCGCCCAGCGGCCCTCGACCCGGATCGTGATGCTCACCGGCGATCCCACCCCGGAGGTGGTCGAGCAGGCGGCGGCGCTCGGCGTGTGCGCCTTCCTCCCCAAGGATGGGTCCCTCGCCGGACTCGTCGACACCATCCGCCATGCCCGGGTCGGCTCCTTCTCGGTACATCCCTCCCTCATGGTTCAGCTCAGCACCCAACGGCAAACCCGGATCATGGAACAGCCATCAGCGTCACTCACCCGTCGCGAGCTCGAGGTACTCGCCCTCATGGCCGAGGGTACCGAGGTGCGGGTCAACGCCCAGATCCTCGGAATCTCCGAAAACACCTGCCGCGGCTATGTGAAGTCGATCCTCGCGAAGCTGGACGCGCACTCCCAGCTTCAGGCCGTGGTCAACGCGACGAAACTGGGCCTCCTGGAGGTGCAGGAGCGTGTGTAGTCCAACGTGCGGCGATGGCTGAGCTCTCTCATCGCCGGGACGCCGGCGACAAGGACGCCGGAGACCGGGACGATGGCAACCGGCGCTGGCTCCGCGACCGGGGTGGGAGACACGACCGCGCGTGGGTGCGCAACCGGGGATGGGTCCACAACCGCGGATGGGCCCGCACCACCGGAGAGACCGCGGATACTTCGGAGGTTCGCAGCGCCGTCCTGCGTTTCCTCGCCATCGGCGTGATCACCCTGGGCGCCGTCCTGATTCCGGTGTACTTATGGATCCACGGCCAGGCCGAGCAGCGCGCCCTCACCGAAGCCATCCTGCGCACCCATCAACTCGCCGATGTCACGGTGGGCCCGCTCCTGGATGATGCCGTCCGGGCCGGAGACGCATCGGCGATCAGTCGGGTGGATGCCGGGCTCAGGCCGTGGATGGCAGACGGCTCCCTGGTGCGGGTCAAGGTCTGGAGCGGCGACGGGAAGATCCTGTATTCGGACAGCGCGGACCTGATCGGCGACACGTATCCCCTCCCGGCGTGGAGCCCCGACCTTCTCGCCGGGGGCCGGGAACACGCCTGGCTCGGCCAGCCCATCGGCCTCGACACCGTGAACGAAGCGGCGGCAGGCGATCTGGTCGAGATCAACGTCCGGGCAACGGATGCCGCGGGATGGCCGGTCATCTTCGAGGCGTATTTTGACGATGAGGCCGTTCAGAGCGCCCAGTCCCGGCTCATGCTGGACGTGCTCCCGGTGCTCGTGGTCTCGCTCGTCGTGCTGCAGCTGGCGCAGCTCCTTCCGGCGATCGGACTTGCCCGCCGGATCCAGGCCGGCCAGACGTCACGCAGGCGCCTCGTGCAACATGCCATCGTCGCGTCCGACTTCGAACGAATGAGAATCGCCCGGGAGCTCCACGACGAAGTGATCCAGGACCTCGCCGGCCTGTCGTACGCCCTCGAGGCGGAGGAGAGGCAGGGCACGAATGAGCGCCGCGCACTCACCGGGCAGGCCCGCGGGATCCTCCTGCGCAACCTGCGCACCCTGCGCGCCATCACCACCGAACTCTATCCGTCGGACCTGGAGCGGCTCGGCTTGAACGAGGCGCTCCGGCGCCTGCTCGAGCACGTCGCCGCAACGGGCATCGACGTCCACTGCGAGCTGTCGCCGGATGTCCCGTCCGATAAGGACCGGCTGGCGGTGCTGTACCGCGTCGCCCGGGAGGCCCTCGCCAATGTCGTCAAGCATTCCCGGGCCTCCGCCGTCGACCTCGTCCTGACGGGGGACGCGGTGACGACGAGCCTGTCGATCCGCGACAACGGTCGTGGATTCGACCCGGCGGCGGCGGCTCCCGGCGGGCACCTCGGCCTGCGCATCATGCGCGACACCGTGCAGATGACCGACGGTTCCCTCTCCATCACCTCCGGCGTCGGGGAGGGCACCACCGTCGTGGTGCGGATTCGTCGGGCCTGAGCCCCACAGTCCACCGCCGGCCTCGCGACTACGGGATGTCGAAGGCGTCCAGGTCCTGGTTGGCGGCGGTGAGGCCGTGGGCGGTGCCGTCGAAGTAGACCGACCAGGTGCCCGCGTTGTAGTAGATGACGTCCTCGTCCTGGACCGCGAAAAGAACCGGCACCGTCGTCGTGTCGGCGCTGAAGGAGAGGTAGAAGTGGGTGTCATCCACTCGCACGAATCCGTCCACGTTCGCAGCGGCCGGCAGGCTGTACGGCGCGGCGCTCGCGTCGATCACCCGGCTGAACGCCGTCCCGTTCCAGCTGTACACGTCGGCATCATCGGCGGTACCGCCCACGCCGGGCGGGTTCGAGTTGCCCAGGGTGGAAAAGTACAGCGTGGAACCTATTACGCTGATCGCGTCAATGTCCAGACTGTTGTTGCCGCCCAGGCCGTGCGCACTGCCCGTGAAGTAGAGCGACCAGGAGGTGCCGTTGAAGAAGACGACGTCCTCGTCCTGCACGATGCCGATCCCGGGCACGGTCACCTGGTCCGTGAATGACACGTAGAACTGGGTCGGACTGACCCGGTCGAACCCGTCGACGTTCGCACTGCCCGGCAGGTTGTACGGCGCGACACTCGCGTCGATCACCCGACTGAACGCCGTACCGCTCCAGGAATAGATGTCCGCGTCATCGGCCGTGCCGGCCACACCGGCCGGGTTCGAGTTCCCCAGCGTGGAGAACGACAGTGCCGCCTGCACCTGGAGCACCGCCGACGCGGTCACACTCCAGTTCCCGGCAGCATCCCGCACCCGCACCGTCAACGTCCGGGGGCCCTCACTGAACCCCCGCGCATCGATCGTCGACGACACGGTCCACGGGCCCGTCCCGGCGACCGTCATCGCCGTCCCATTGCCGGCACCCGGATCCGCACCCGAGAACCACTCGGCACGCGTGACCGCCGTCCCGGCATCCGTCGCCTGCGCCGTCAGAACCACCGAAGCGGCACCCCCGGACGGGTTCGGTGACACCGAGACCGCGCTCACCGCAGGCTTGACCTTGTCGATCACCAGAGTCGACGTCGCCACCGCACCCCAGTTACCCGCCGCATCCTTCGCATGCACCGAGATGACATGGCTCCCATCCGAGAGTTGGGCGACGGTCGCCAGTGGGATCTCGAAGTAGCCGACCTCGGAGGCGCTGTTGTATGCGGAGTCCGTGGCCCTGACCACGATGCCGGAGCCGTTTGCGGTGACTGTGTCGATGAAGGCCTCTGCCGAGCTGATGGTGCTGCTGACGGTGGCGGAGATCGGATCGGCCATGGTCGCCACGGTCACCCGGATGGCTGAAGGGCTGCCGTTGAACCCAAGCGTGCCGTTGTTGGGTGTCGGCGCGACCGTGATGCCCGAGGTGGTTGGCGCGGTCTTGTCGACCACCAGGTTGATGGTGACCGGCGCGCCCCAGTTGCCTGCTGCGTCCTGGCTGTGGATCGAGAGGACGTGGGTGCCTTCGGCGAGCGCATTCACGGTCGCCGCGGGGACGGTGGCGTCCAGGCTGGCCGTCGGTGCGGCAACGTTGACGGCCATCACCGATCCCGACCCAGTGGCCCCGACGGCGTCGATGAAGTACTCGGCCCCGGTGATGTTCGACCCGCCGGTGGCGGTGTCGTCCCCGGTGGCGTGCACGGCGATGACCGCAGCCCCCGCCCCGTTCGTGAGGCTGGGAGCCAGTGACGGGGACTTCGTGGTCGGTCCGGTGGCGTCGCCGCCGGTGACCAGCACGGAGCTGAAGAAACCCCGGTTACCGACGGAGTCCTGGCCTCGAACGTAGACGATGTGCTGACCGGAAGGAATGGACGCCGAAGCCGTGACGTTCACGCTGCCGGCACCGCTGCCCGTCATCGGGAGGCCCGTGCCGGTCACGGTGTCGATGAAGTACTCGGCCCCCGCGACGCTGGATCCACCGGTGGTGGTGTCAGTGACGGTGGCGCTCAGGGTGCCTGCCGCAAACGCGACAGCGCTCGTGACCGGTCCGCTGGTGTCCGGCCCCACCACACCGCTCGGGGGGACCGTGACGAAGGTGAGCATCCCGCCGGCACCGGCCACATTGCTGTTATGCAGGAGCAGGCTGCCGTCGTAGATCGGCAACCGGTTCACCGCGGCAGTCGCCGCAGGGGTCGTGACGATGGCGTCTGCCGTCTGGCCGGGACCGAAGGTCTCCGCAATGTAGTGACGTGAGTACTTCAGCGGACTGCCGCCCAGGGCGATGACCTTCTGCTCGGCGCCCAGTGATGCCAGCGAATGGTACAGGCTGCCCGCATTGACGTAACGAAGCAGGACTTTGTCGCCCGCGGCCGCCGCCGGGATCGGGTCGGTGTTCGGGTAGGCCTTCCCGTTGATCAGTGAGTACCGGGGAGCGTACTTGCGCATGTCGAAGGCCGCCGGGCTGGCGGCGTTGTTGAGTGCCGGGTCGATCTCGCTGAGGACCAGGACCGCCTCGTCGTCAAATGCGGTGGTCGCGTCGTACGCCTGACCCGGTGTCGCGGGACGGACGATCAGCGCGCCATACAGACCCATCGCCACCTGGTGCTGACCATTCGGAACCAGGCCCGCCTCATAGAGGTACGTGCCCGGACGGCTGGCCGTGAAGGTGTACGTGGTGGTCGCCCCGGGTGCGGCTCCGGTTCGGTCCGGGACCATTTGCTGTCCCTGGAAGAGCAGGGCGGTGTTCTCCGGCAGCTGGTTGTGCAGCGTGACCGTGACTGTCTCGCCGGCGTTGACGCACAGTGTCGGCCCGCCGGGCTGGGTCACTCCGGCGCCGGCGGTGGTGCTGTAACCCCAGACGGTGACGGCCTGGGTTCCCAGGGTCGTGGATCCCGAGGCCGCGTACAGGTCGCCAGGCGCGGTGCAGGCCACGCTCGCGGCCTGTGCCGCCGTTGCCGGCGCGAGGAGGGCGACCAGCACGGCCAGCCCTCCCCCCGCCAGCAGCCCGGTCGCGAGAGCGGAGACCGTCTTCTTCATGCTCTTCTGGTGAGACATCGTTCTGCACCCTTCCTGGTCAACCGCAGTTGTTGGGCTTCGGCGGGTCGATCCGCATGTACGTGATCGGTCCGGTCATGTTCGTGCCCCACGACGTGATCTGGAACAGGGCGTGGTTGTGGGAGATGATGTAGTACTCGCCGCACTGGTTCACGCTCTGGATGCCGGGCGGCAGGGCCTCCTTGGTGCCGAGGTAGGGACTTCCGCTGTAGAAGACGCCGATCGATTGGTCGGCCAGCGACGGCACCGTCACAGGCACCGGGTTGGACGGGGAGTAATTCTCGGCGTCGTACCACTTGAAGATCACGTCCCAGGTCTGCCCAGGGCCGATATTGATGGCGAACTTCTCGAAGGAGAGGTCCTCCCCCGTCGGGCCCTCCAGCGGGTGGCCATCCCGGGCCACGACGAGTCCGTTGTTGCCGTGCGGGTGGAACGGATAGTCTTCGGTGCCCACGTTCAGATAGCGGGCCATCCCGGGTTGGTCCACCGGGACTGCCGCGCGGTCGAATTCACCGACCTGCGCGAGGGCGCCGTATGGCTGTGCGGGCAGCCAGCTGGCCCCGTTGTCTGCGATGCTGTCCGGGTAGCCGCGCCCGTTGATCAGCCAGTAGCGCGGGTGGTAGTTGTTCATGTTGAAGGTCTTGCCGTTCTCGACCGCCTGGTGCTGGTACGGGTCGATCTCGCTCAGGAGCACCATGAATTCCTCGGCGGGATTGAACCGGCTGTCCGCGCGGTTGTTGGCGTACTCGCTCGCGACCGAGCCGGCCGCTCCACCCGATGGAACCGCTGACGGACGAACGATCAAGGCGCCGAACAGGCCCATCCGGACCTGCTTCTCGGGGTTGGTACCCGACTCGTACACGAAGGTGCCCGGATTGGCGGCCACGAAGCTGTATGTGATGGTCCCCCCTCCGGCAGCGGCCGTGCCGGTCAGCGAGGTGATCGCGCCTGACCCTGCGGACTCCGGTTGGGCCGGAATCCCGTTGGCCAGGACGTTCGTCTGGCCCGGAAAGACGATCGAGGCGGCCTCCGACAGGGTGTTTCGCAAGATCACGGTGACCGTGTCGCCAGCATTGACGCACAGCACCGGACCCGGGTGTTGGAACGCGCCGAACCCGCTCGAGTACCCCCACATGAACGCGGTGTTACCGTCGGGCAGGTTGATGTACCCGGTCTTGGTGGTCAGGTTGAAGATCGGGCTCGTGGCACCTCCCCCGACCCCCGCCGTGCAGGCGATACCGACCCGCGGTGGGGTCACGGCGATCGCCGGCTGGGTGAGCGTGACCATCGTGGCCCCGACCAGGGTCAAGGCGAGCAGCAGCGCCGCCCGGCGCACACCGCGAGCGCGACCCTTGACATGCGACACGGCATTCCCTTTCATCATGGCTCTCAGACTCCCAAGTCGTTCGGATAGGCCTGCGCGCGGAGGGCGCCGGGCGCGTAGACACGGATCTCGGTGGCCTGGCCGCCCATTCCGCCCGGGGCCAGGTTGTTCGTTGCGGGGTAGTTGCGGTTGTAAAGCATGTAGGTGTCGAAGCCCGGCCCGGTATGCGGCGGCGCGGTGAAGACCACGTCGAAGCTCTCACCGGGGCCGATGCTGATCGTCTCGGTCTCATAGGAGGTGTCGGTACCGTCGCGCCCACGCATCGGGGTGGCATCGCGGCCGACCACCCGCATCCGCATCCCGGCCATGGTCATCGCCTGCTCCCGGAATCCGAGGTTCGCGAACCGGAGGGCGACCGTCTCGCCGGCATTGCAGTTCACCAGCGACGACTGCGGCTGGTACTGCAGCTCGGGATGCCCCACGGGGGCGATGAGGTCGCCGGAAACAGGATCGGTCTGCACCGCGAGGGCGTGAACGGATGCCGCGGCATCGATCGGGGCGTTGGGGGCGATGGTGTCCGGGTAGACCCGTCCGTTGAGGAGTCCGAAGTCGGCCCGGTAGTCGCTCCACTGCGGCAGCTGGATATGGGCATCCGCCCAGTGCGCCTCGGCCCAGACCTCCGACAGGAACATCGCAAACTCTCGGTCGTAGCCGGTGGAACCGTCCCCGTCGTTGTACAGGAACTGGGTGTGCCCGCCGATGGTCTGGCCGTCCTGCAGGGGACGGACGAAGACCAGACCGGTCATGCCCATCTGGACGTGCTCGACGTCCTCCACGTGGCAGTGGAACATGTACGTCCCTGGTTCGCGGGGCCGGTACACGTAGGAGAAGACACGTCCGGTCCGCACGGCCACGGAACCGGACGGTTCACCGTCGAAGAACGGGATCACGTTGCGGAACCCGTGCCAGTGCAGGGTATGGGCGTCGAACAGGTCCGGCCGCAACGCCAGGCCCAGGTTGGTCAGCTGCACGGTGAAATCGACCGGGTGGGCCGGGTCGAATTGCTTCGTCCAGAACATCGGAGCGGAGTGCTGGGCCTTGTTCTTCTGGTTCGTCCTCGCGGTGTCGCTCAGGCCGGTGACGTTGCGGAACCCGAAGATGTAGGTCGTGAACGGGTCCGGCGCGAGGACGTCGGGGTGGAACGGTGGGATGGCCGGGGTCTTCGGGAGGAAGATCCACCCGTCTGTGCCGGCCAGGTAGAGGTCCGGATCCCCGATGGCCGCGATGGCGGCTTCGGGAAGCAGGACATTGCCCGCCCAGACGCCGGTCCCGACGATGGCCACCGCGCCGCCGGCGAACTTGAGGAGGTCGCGTCGGCTGAAAGGCTTTTTGAAGATCATTCCCGTGTCTCCCTTGGGATCGGAGGTGCCGTTGCGGTGTGCGTTGTCGATCGGGTCAGGGGACATCGAAGGCATCCACGTTGTAGTCGCCGTTGCCACCGAGGCCGTGTGCTGTGCCGTCGAAGTAGACCGACCAGACGCCGTTGTTGTAATAGACGACGTCTTCGTCCTGAACCGCCCCGAGCGTCGGTACGGTCGTGTTGCCGGCGCTGAACGAGACGTAGAAGTGGGTGGCGTCCACTCGCACGAAGCCGTCGATGTCGGTATTGGTCGGCAGGTTGTATGGCGCGGCGCTCCTGTCGATCACCCGGCTGTATGCGGTGCCGTTCCAGCTGTAGATGTCGCCGTTGTCTGCGGACCCTCCTACGCCTGGCGGGTTCGTGTTGCCCACAGTGGAGAAGTACAGGATTCCGCCAACGACGCTGATCGCATCCAGATCGAGGTTGTCGTTGCCGCCGAGGCCGTGAACGCTGCCGTCGAAGTAGAGCGACCAGGCGCCGGCGTTGTAGTAGACGACGTCCTCGTCCTGCACGTTCCCGAGACCGGGCACGTTGACCTGCCCGGTGAAGGAGAGGTAGAAGTGGGTGTCGTCGACCCGGTCGTAGCCGTCGACATTGGCACCGGTCGGCAACCCGTATGGCGCGGTCGTCACGTCATGGACCCGACCGAAGGTGCTGCCGGTCCAGCGGTAGATGTCCGCGTCGTCCGCCGTGCCGCCGACGCCGGGCGGATTGATGTTCCCTTGCGTCGAGAAGTACAGGCCCTGGCCGGCCGGTGGCGGCGGCGGCGGAAGGGCCCCGGTGGCGAACGAGATCGCGTCCAGGTCGAGGTTGGCGGAGGCGTCCAGGCCGTGTGCGCCGCCGTTGAAGTAGATCGACCAGGCGCCGTCGAAGTAGACCACGTCCTCGTCGTCCACTGCGCCGACGCCCGGAACCGTGGTGGTCGCGTTACTGAACGACAGGTAGAAGTGGGTGGCGTCCCGCCAGATGAGGCCGTCGACGTTGGGGTTGGTCGCACCGGTGGCCGACCCGCTGTTCGGCAGGTTGGTCGGCGCGGCCGTGGCGTCCAGGACGCGAGCGTAGGAGCTGCCACCGTTCCAGCGGTAGACGTCGGCGTTGTCGCCGGTGCCGCCCGCTCCCGGAGGCACGGCCGTATTGTTTGTCGTGAAGTACAGCGTGTTCCCGACGACACTGATCGCGCCCATGTCGATGGTGCCCAGGAGCCCGTTCGCGCTGCCGTCGAACCACAACGACCATGAGGTGCCGTCGAAGTACACGACGTCTTCGTCGGCCACGGTGCCGATCCCGGGGAGGGTGACGTTCCCGGCGAACGAGGCGTAGAAGCGGGTGGCATCCACTCGGGAGAATCCATCCGTGTCGGCGCTGCTCGGGACGTTGTAGGGCGCGGCGGTCATATCGATCGACCGGCTGAACGCGGTGCCGTTCCAGACATGGATGTCGGCGTCGTCAGCGGTGCCGGACACGCCGGGCGGGTTGGTGTTTCCTGTCGTCGAGAAGTACAGGTCCGAGGTCGGCGGAGGCGTTGTCGTCGCGCCGAACTCGTCTGCGCCGCTGTCGAAGCCGCCCAGTGCCGGCCGGGCCTGGTTGTCGAAGTCCGTGGCCGGCGCGTTCACGCCGGCGGTGCTCGCAGCGCCCAGGTTGCAGGCAGGCGTGCCGGGGCAGGCGCTCAGGTGGTAGTTGCCGAGCAGGTTCGGCGGCGCTTGCAGGGTGACGAGCGTGGCGTCCACGAACGCCGGGTTCTGACGCCAGGTGGCGAAGGAAACCGAGACGTCATAGGTCGAGACCACTGCCGGATCGACCGAGCTGTTGGTCGGACTGGTCGTGTACGCATGGGAAGCGGCGCTCTGCTGGACGATCGAGTTGGTCGGCGCGAGCACCCCGGTACCGTCGGCCACACCGAGATCCCAGTTGTTGATGTCGGTTGCGCCGGTCAGGCCGATGCCGGTGACCGTGGTTCCGGCCCGGGTGCCGGCCCGGTTGTCCCAGAAGATGTTGTTGAACGACACCGGGTTGCTGAAGGTCGGCGAACCGACCGGCAGTGTGGCCTGCAGCTGGTCGCTGTTGGCCGAGGTCGCCAGGCCGGCAGGAGCCGGTTGGCCGTCCGACGTCACCGCTGTGGCCGTCGTCAGGTTCTTCATGATCGTGTTGTTGTAGACCCGCACGTTCGGGGCGTCGTTGATGCCGATGCCGCCGCCCTCGTGGGTGGACACGTTGTTGACGATCATGTTGTTGTAGACATTCATCGGGAAGTTGCCGGCCATCAGGAAACGGATGCCGCCACCGTCGTCGTTGGCCATGTTGGCCTGGATCTGGTTGGCATAGATGTCCACCGGACCGGAGCCGGGCGAGAGTGCACCGACCGTTGCCGGCAGCTGCCCGGCGATCATGATCGCTCCGCCCTCGTCGTTGGACGAGTTGAAGTAGATGCGGTTGTGGTGGATCTTGCCGCCCGGGCTGAGGCCGTAGGCGCTCAACCCGCCGCCGTACTCCAGCGAGAAGTTGCCGCAGATGTCATTGCCGGACACCTCGTAGCCGTCGGAGCCTGCGAAGAGCCCGATGCCGCCGGCCAGGTTGGTGCCCGCGTTTGCGATGACGCGGTTGTTGGCGATCCGCACGTTCTCGTTGTGGTTGCTCGTGCTCGGGGTGGCCAGATCGGGTGTGCCGATCCGGATGGTCCCGTAGCCGCCGCCGTTGTTCTGCACCACGTTGTTGGTGACCTGGAGGGAGCGGGCGTATGCGTTGGCGAAGATCGCTCCGCCCTGCGTGGTGATGTTCGCCGGCAGGCCCGTCGGACCCCCGGTGAGGGCGTCGATGTTGCCGGGGAAGCCCACCTGGTCGCCGCCGCGGATGTCGAAGCCGTCGATGGCTGCCGTGAATCCGGTGGTGAACTGGCGTGCCGCACCGGGTGCCGTTGTGGCGTTCGCCGACGCCAGGACGTAGATCGCTTCGCCGTCGTTCACCGCCTGGTTGCCGTCCCAGGTCAGGCCGCCGACCTTGGCGAACCAGGCCGTGGCGAGGGCGGTGTCTCCGCCGAACGCGCCGGCGTCGATGATCGATCCCGGCACGAAGGTGGTGCCCTGAAAGCCGCCGGACCCGACGCCCTGCAGCTTGACCGGAGAGGCCATGACCAGGTTCTCGTAGTACGCGCCGCGGGGGTTGGCCGCGGTGGGCGTTGCCGGGTACACGATGACCAGGTCGTCTCCGTTGTTGGCGAACGCGGCGTCGAGTGCGGCCTGGATCGTTGCGTGGGTGCGGCCGGGGCCGACCTCTCGAACGGCAGGGTTGTAGCCGGTTCCGAGCACATGGAAGCTGAGCCCGTTGATGGTGCTCTGCCCGTTGCCCGAGGTGATCGTGAGCTGTTGCGAACCGACCGGGGCCGAGGCCGGCACGCTGGCTGTAATCGACGTGTCGCTCCAGGCGGTGATGTCGAGCGTTGTCGTGCCCAGATTGACGTGGCCGGTGCCCTGAGTCGAGCCCAAGCCGGTCCCGGCGATGGTGAAGGAGCGGCTGCCTGTTGCGGCCACGTACGGTTGCGACACGCTCAGCAGCTGCGGTGTGGCGGCGTCGAGGGCGCAGGTCACCGCCGTGTTGACCCCGGTGGTCGGGGACCCGACATAGACGCCGACCTGGGTCGGGGCGAGGTCGGTCGGAATGGTCACGCCGGGGAATGCCTCGAACTCGGTCGCTATCGAGCGATATCGCGGGTTGTAGTTTGCGTTCAGATGCCCGGGGACGCCGGGGTCGTTGCCCACGAACCGGTACATGTTGGCGCAGACACCCGAGGGTGTCGGGCAGCTGATGTGGTTCGTCGAGGGAAGCAGCACGTCGTACGCGCCGTTGAAATCGGACTCGACAGTCGTGACCAGCCGGTTGGCGAAATCATAGATCCCGACCGGTGCGAAGGACACACCCGTCTTCTCCCCGAAGAGCGTGGACCGCGGGTCGGTGGAGAAGTTGATGTCGTCCACGATCAGGCCGCGCAGACGGGCCGGGACGGGGACATCCGTGAAGATGTTGAACATGGGCACAACGGACTTGCCGTTGTTCACCCGCACCAGTTTGGTGTCGCAGGTCGGCTTGGCTGCGCCTTCATAGGGCGACCCACCCATGCCCAGGAACGGGGGGTTCGAGACTGCTGTCGAGGCCGGCACGGTGACCCCGACGGGGACCCCGTTGGTGCCGTCGCCGACCACTGCGGGGTAGTTGTCCGTCTTGCTGCCCGCGAGGTCGACGGTGTGGAGCGTTCCTGCGCAGGCGGGCGGCGGTACCTGCGGAACGATCTGATCGCCGTTGGCGATGTTGACGTCTGTCTCGCTGGTCACCTTGTACAGGGGGTCGCCGGTGGCATCCTGCGGGATCGCGATTTTGACCAGGTAGTCGCCGCTTCCGAGCGGCTGGAAGGTTCCGCCGTCGCACACGGGGTTGGCCGGATCTGTGGCGTTCACTGTTCCTGTGCAGGCGTCGGCGAAGCCGTAGTTGCCATCCACGGCCGCACCGAAGTTCGCCGCCGATGTGCCCTGGTCGGTCGGGTACGGCCCGAATTGGACGCCCTGGATGAAGCTCGAGATGCACTCTCCCGATGTCTCCTGGTTCGGCGCGAGCACATTCTCGTCGAATGCCGCGGGGTTGTTTGCGGCGTGGACGAGAGGCTTGCCATCGACATCCCGGGCTACGCAACCGGTCGGCCGAGTCCAGTGTTCCGAGAGGTAGGTGTTCAACAGCTTTCCCTTGGCCAACGACCCGTCCGGCGCGAGTTCGAAGGCGTCGTTCGTGCCCCCGCACGGCGCGGTCGTCGTGCCGCAGTCGACTGTGGACCAGAGCTCGACCGGCACGTCGGAGACACCAGGCTGCCAGTCCTCGGATGCGGCATATTGCGGGTCGAGCTCATTGCGGGTCGTGTCGTAGCTGACCGAGCCGACGATGCCGCCGTTGCGGGGGTCGATGCCATTGGCGCCTGTTGAATCGTAGGTGTGAACACCCCAGTCCATCGTGCCGCTGAGGCCGATGATGCTGAGCACGCTGACGTCGACGCCGGCGCCCTTCACCGTGGTCGGGGTGGGCTGGTTGTCGGCCTGGTACGTGACACCGGTCGTGTAGAAGGAGTTGTTGAAGTTCTCCATGACGGTCCACTCGCTGAGGGGGTATGCGCTCTCGAAGTGGTAGTAGCCCGTGCTGTCGGTGGTGACGAGGTTCGTCCCTCTGTCCATCAGCGAGTTGTCCTGCTTGCGCATGGTCAGCGTGAAGTTGGGCATGCCGGTCTCGCCCGGGTCCTTCACACCATTGCGGTTGGCGTCGTTGAAGACGTACCCGTCATATTCGGTCCACCAGCCGCTGTCCGGCAGATTGCCCATCTTCACCGTCTCGCCGTTCTTCACGGTCACATTGACCGAGTCGAGGAAGTGGTTCTGCGGCTCGTCCCACCAGCTCAGGCTGTAGTTGCCATCGGGCACGCCAGAGATGTCGAAGGTGCCGTCCGTGCCGCCGTGACCCACCCACACTGCCTGGTCGCCGGCCTGCAGGTCGCTGAGCGAGAGCCACGGATTGACGATCGGCTTGCCCATCTTGCTCCCGGTCAGACCGAGCCAGTGGTTGTAGTCGCCGCCCTTGGGAGGGCTGTACTGCTTGACATTGACGACCGCGCCTTCAATGCGGCCCGAGCCGGCGGTCAGGGTGTTCGTGGGCTTCACGAATCCGAAGATCGGCCCTGGTACGGGTTCGCCGGCCAGCAGGGCCTCGGTGTCGTATCCGGTGCTGCCCTCCATCACCCAGGCGTCGAAGTCGTGGTTTCCTTCAAGGGTCGTGGTCTGGATCCAGGTCTGGTTGGCCGGGGCTGAGGCAGTGAGCGCGTAGCGGTTACTCCCCAGGTGGGGCATGGTCAGGATGCCGCCGGCATCGCTGACGCAGTGGCCGCCTGACCCCGGGATCGGCACGGGGAGCATGCCCGCGTCGAGGCTGGCCATTGGGATCACGTGGCTGATCGGGTCCTCACCCTGGTAAACGGTGCACAGGGGGTTGCCATACACGTCGGTCTGCACCTCGCCGAGGGTGTCTGCGATGTGGCCGGTGAAGCCCGCCAGGCCGGGCTCGCCCTGGTCGAGGGTTCCGTTGGTCGTCGCGCTGTCCTGGAAGATCTGCGCCCGGAGCGTCGAGTCGGGAAGGGGGGTCGGCTGCAGTTCGACGGTGACGAGACCCGGGTCGGGAAGAGGCACGGTGAAGTGCGCGCCGTCGATCTTGTAGCCGTCGGAGAGCACAGAGATCAGGTAACGCCCGTTCGGGAGGGTGAGACCGCCGGCGAAGTCGGCCTGGTCGCCCTGGCGCACGATCGGACTCGTGCTGTGCGGCGTCTCCTTGATCGACGTCCACTCGCAGGAGCCCGGATACCCGGTGTCGAGTGTGTTGCAGCCGGAACCGAGCGCCGGACTCCGCTGGGCGGTCGTCCCGGTGTTGTCCTCGTTGATCATGTAGGTGAAGTTGGGGATGGCGGCACCCTTGGCGACTCCCGCACCCGCGAAAGCGCGAGGTTCCGTGCGCGCGCTGGTCACGTTCAGCGTCAGGCTGCTCGTCGTCGCAGCCTGGGCGGGCAGCACGGGCGGCGCCGAGAGCATCGCTATCGGCATGACCACCGCAGTGGCGGCGATTAGAATCCGCTGCCACAGAGGCCGCCGTACCGAAGTGAACCCGGACATGTCTCTCGTCGCTTCCATGGTGACCTCCAACGTCTGGAAGGCTCCATGCTGATCGGACGCGACCTGGCGACCAAGCCGCACCTGAGGGATGCTCGTCTCCCCAAAATTGGGGGGCGAGCCTCGCCACCCCCCAAATTGGGTGGTCGGGCACCCCCAGCATGAGGGTTGACCGCCCAGAGTGCGGTGGCCACGATGGGAGCCCATCCTCCCCGGAGGCCGGCGTGGCGAAGGATCGTGCCTCGCTTGTTGACGGGGCCGGTCCGTGCCACGATGACCGGGCATCGACCCGGTCGATCTGCACGTCCATCACCCGAAGCTGGATTGCGGAGGCTCATGAGTGCACTACGAGGTGTCCGTCGCATCAGTCGCGGTGTGGACGCTCACCCGGCCGCCCGACTGGCGCCGCCGCTCGCGACGATCGTCATCGTCGCGCTCGTGATCGCGGGGATGCCG
>NZ_JASJVI010000061.1:0-23565 GCF_035019865.1 Cryobacterium sp. 10I5 | reverse complement strand
GGCCTGTCCATGCGTTCTTTCCTTTCGGCATGCGACGAGCGCTAGGCACGCCTGTCGCGTAGCGGCGCACGTGGCGCGCAACGGCCGACCCGGTGCGGAAATCGCCTGGGCCGGGCATCCGCCCAGTTCTGGCACCTAAGATATTCGCGTGGCTGCAATCAATTTGGGAATGCCCAAAGTACCTGAAATCCTCGCTCCCCGGCGCAAGAGCCGGCAGATCAAGGTCGGCAAAGTCCTCGTCGGCGGTGACGCCCGAGTGAGCGTCCAGTCGATGACGACGACCCCGACCACCAACATCAACGGCACCCTGCAGCAGATCGCCGAACTCACAGCGAGCGGATGCGACATCGTGCGTGTCGCCGTTCCGAGCCGTGACGACGCAGAGGCCCTGCCGATCATCGCGAAGAAGAGCCAGATCCCCGTGATCGCGGACATCCACTTCCAGCCGAGCTACGTCTTCGCGGCGATCGACGCCGGGTGCGCCGGCGTCCGGGTCAACCCCGGCAACATCCGCAAGTTCGACGACCAGGTCGGCAAGATCGCCGCGGCGGCCAAGGCGGCCGGCGTCTCGATCCGGATCGGCGTCAACGCCGGCTCGCTCGAGCCGAGCATCATGCAGAAGTACGGCAAAGCCACCCCGGAGGCGCTCGTCGAGAGCGCCGTCTGGGAGGCGAGCCTCTTCGAGGAACACGACTTCCACGACTTCAAGATCTCGGTCAAGCACAACGACCCCGTGATCATGGTCAAGGCATACCGCCTCCTCGCCGAACGCGGCGACTGGCCGCTGCACCTCGGCGTCACCGAAGCCGGCCCCTCCTTCCAGGGCACCATCAAGAGCGCCACGGCCTTCGGCATCCTGCTCGGCGAGGGCATCGGCGACACCATCCGCGTCTCGCTCAGCGCACCACCCGCCGAAGAGGTCAAGGTCGGCCTGCAGATCCTGCAGTCGCTCAACCTCCGCGAACGCAAGCTCGAGATCGTCTCCTGCCCGAGCTGCGGCCGCGCCCAGGTCGATGTCTACAAGCTCGCGAACGACGTCACCGACGGCCTCGAGGGCATGACCGTGCCCCTGCGCGTCGCCGTGATGGGTTGCGTCGTCAACGGGCCGGGCGAGGCGCGCGACGCCGACCTCGGCGTCGCATCCGGCAACGGCAAGGGCCAGATCTTCGTCCGCGGCGAGGTCATCAAGACCGTGCCGGAGTCCGAGATCGTCGCGACCCTGATCGAGGAGGCCAACCGCCTCGCCGCAGAGATGCCGCCGAGCGAAGACTCCCTCGGCGCCCCGGTCGTCACCGTCTCCCGGTAGCGAGCCCGCTGCTCGATTGCGGAGAAAACACCCTCGTCAACGCGATGACGGTGTTTTCTCCGCAACTCAGCCACGGACATCCGATGGCCGGCGCGCGTTGCGAAGTGGCACTCGCCGTAAAGTAGGGGGGTGCCTACACGTCTGTCGTCCTATTTCCTCCGTACCCTCCGCGAAGACCCCTCGGATGCCGAGGTCACCAGTCACCGCCTCCTGGTCCGGGCCGGCTACATCCGCCGCCAGGCCCCCGGCATCTTCGCCTGGCTGCCGATCGGCCTCCGGGTCAAGAACAAGATCGAGACCATCGTCCGCGAGGAGATGGCCGCTTCCGGCGCCTTCGAGGTGCACTTCCCCGCCCTGCTCCCGCGCGAACCCTACGAGGTCACCGGCCGCTGGGACGAGTACGGCGAGGGCCTCTTCCGGCTCCAGGACCGCAAGGGCAGCGACCTCCTGCTCGCGCCCACCCACGAGGAGGTCTTCACGCTCCTCGTGAAGGACCTCTACAACAGCTACAAGGACCTGCCCCTGTCGATCTACCAGATCCAGGACAAGTACCGCGACGAGGCCCGTCCCCGTGCCGGCCTCCTGCGCGGCCGCGAATTCACCATGAAGGACGCGTACTCCTTCGACTACACCGACGCCGGCCTCGACCTGAGCTACCAGGCGCAGCGCGACGCCTACGAGCGCATCTTCACCCGGCTCGGCCTCGAGTACGTCATCGTCAAGGCGGATGCCGGCGCGATGGGCGGATCCCGGAGCGAAGAGTTCCTGCACCCCACCCCCATCGGTGAGGACACCTTCGTGCGTTCGGCCGGCGGGTACGCCGCCAACGTCGAGGCGTTCACAACCCTGGTTCCTCCCGTCATCGACTGGACGTCGTTCCCGGCCGCCGAGGTGCACGACACCCCGGACACCCCGACCATCCAGACCCTCGTCGACAGCGCGAACGCGAACCACCCGCGCGACGACGGCAGGGAGTGGACGGCTGCGGACACCCTCAAGAACATCGTGCTCGCCCTGACCAACCTCGACGGCACCCGCGAGCTCGTCATCGTCGGCGTCCCCGGCGACCGCGACGTCGACCTCAAGCGCGCAGAGGTCGTCTTCGCCCCCGCAGAGGTCGAAGCGGCCAACGCCGGCGACCTCGCCAAGCACCCCGGACTCGTCACGGGCTACATCGGACCGTGGGCACCCGCCGGTGCCGTGCTCGGCTCGACCTCGGCCACGGGCATCCGCTACCTCGTCGACCCCCGCGTCGTCGACGGAACCGCGTGGATCACCGGAGCCAACGAGAACGGCCGCCACGTCTTCGGCCTCGTCGCCGGGCGCGACTTCGCCGTCGACGGCACAGCCGAGGTCGCGAACGTGCGCGCCGGCGACCCCGCCCCCGACGGCTCCGGCCCCGTCGAGCTCGCGCGCGGCGTCGAGATCGGCCACGTCTTCCAGCTCGGCCGCAAGTACGCGGAAGCCCTCGGACTCAAGGTGCTCGACGAGAACGGGAAGCTCGTCACGGTCACGATGGGATCGTACGGAATCGGGATCACCCGCATCCTCGCCCTCCTCGCCGAGCTCAACAACGATCCGAAGGGCCTGATCTGGCCGGAGACTGTCGCACCGTTCGACGTGCACGTGATCGCCGCAGGACGCGACGAGATCGTCTTCGAGACGGCGGCAGCCGTCGTCTCCACTCTCGAGGCGACCGGCCGCGAGGTGCTCTACGACGACCGACGCAAGGTCTCGCCCGGCGTCAAGTTCGGCGACGCCGAACTGATCGGGGTTCCCCAGATCGTGATCGTCGGACGCGGAGCCGTCGACGGCATCGTCGAGCTGTGGGACCGCCGAACAGGAGAGCGCACCCAGTGCGCCGTCGACAACATCGGGACGCACTTCGCCTGAGAACCGCCCAGAAACGCCGTCTGAAACAGGCGCCCGTCCCCTTCGGGGTGACGGGCGCCTGTTCCGTCGGGTACCGTAGACACCAGCCCGCTGCGCAGTTTCGCGGCGGCAGAATCTGAATAGAGGAGGCCGGCCATGGACATCGACCTCAGCGTGTTGCGGCAGTTGGAGCGCGAGAAAGAGATTCCCTTCGAGGAACTCGTGCAGATCATCGAGCAGGCGATTTTGACGGCATACGTCAAACACACCCACCAGGGTGAGACAACGAAGCAGGCCGTCGAAGAAGAGCCGGAAGCGCGTGTCGTTCTCGACCGCAAGTCCGGCCACGTCGACATTTTTGTTCCAGAGCTCGACGACGACGGCAACGTCATCGGCGAAGCGATCAACAACCCGACCGACTTCGGCCGGATCGCGGCCTTCGCCGCGAAGCAGGTCATCAACCAGCGTCTCCGCGACCTGGCCGATGACGCAGTGCTGGGAGAATTCAAGGGACGCGAAGGCGAGATCGTCGCCGGCGTCATCCAGCAGGGCCCGAACCCGCGGATGATCCACGTCGACCTCGGCACGATCGAAGCGATCCTTCCGCCGGAAGAACAGGTCCCCGGCGAGACCTACGTGCACGGTGCCCGGATCCGGGTCTATGTCACGGCCGTCGGCAAGGGCCTGAAGGGCCCGCAGATCACCGTGTCGCGCACCCACCCGTCCCTCGTCCGGCGCCTGTTCGCCCTCGAGGTGCCCGAGATCGCGAGCGGTGTCGTCGAGATCGTCTCCCTCGCCCGCGAGGCCGGCCACCGCACCAAGATGGCCGTGCGCGCGACCGAGCCCGGCGTCAACGCCAAGGGCGCCTGCATCGGCGAACTCGGCCAGCGTGTCCGCGCCGTGACCGCAGAGCTCAACAACGAGAAGATCGACATCGTCGACTACTCGCCGGACCTCGCGACGTTCGTCGCGAGCGCCCTGTCGCCGGCCAAGGTGACGAGCGCCTACGTGATCGACCAGTCGATCAAGGCCGTTCGCGCCCTCGTCCCCGACTACCAGCTCTCGCTCGCCATCGGCAAGGAGGGCCAGAACGCCCGCCTCGCCGCCAAGCTCACGGGCGCCAAAATCGACATCCAGCCGGACAGCATCCTGGAGGACACGGAATAGGGGGTACGATGGAACCCGTTAGAACGTGCATTGGATGCCGTTCGCGCGCTCCACGTGCCTCTTTGCTGAGGTGCGTAGCCCGAGATTCGGTCCTCGTGGTGGATGAAACCGCCACTCTGCCCGGTCGAGGTGCGTGGCTGCATCCCAGCATCGAATGCTTCCAAGACGCACTGCGGCGACGCGCTTTCGGGCGCGCCCTTCGCGTGACCAGTCCTCTGGACGCGAAACAACTAGAGAACAGGCTGAACTGGCTAATGGACAACTAATGAGCGGCTCGAAATGAGACCCGTCCGTTACTAACGGCCTGCCCCTTTCCGGGTGCAGGCCCGGAATTGGAGAATTGTGGCTGCGAAACCACGCGTACATGAGATCGCTAGCGAGCTCAATGTCGACAGCAAGGTAGCCCTTGCGAAACTGAAAGAGATGGGCGAGTTCGTCAAGGGCCCGTCCAGCAGTGTTGAACCCCCGGTAGCACGTCGCCTGCGCGCGGCCCTGCTGGCCGACGCCGCTTCCGGCGCCGGAACCACTGCCCCGTCAACCACCCCGGGTGCCGGCGCAACGCCGGGCGCCCCCACAAGCGTCAAGCCCGGCGCGCGGCCGTCACCGGCCCGCCTCGCGGTCAAGCCGGGTGCACGTCCGAGTGCGGCCCCGGCCGCGCCCGTCGAAGCCCCCGCAGCGGATGCCGCACCGCATCCCGTCGCACCCCTCACCGTCGCAGAACGCCAGACGGTTGCCGTCGAAAAGGCCGCAGCAGCTGAGAAGTCCGCGAGCATCGAGAAGGCCGCCGAACAGGCTGCCGCAGCAGACCCGACCGCCCCGAAGACGGCGACCCCGGCTGCCAAGTCCGAGCGTGGACCGTCCTCAGGCGCCAAGCCCGGCGCGAGCGTTCCGCGCCCGCCGTCGGCACGTCCGGGCAACAACCCCTTCGCCAGCAACCAGGGCATGGGCAAGACCCCCACGCCGCGTCCGGGCAACAACCCGTTCGCGAGCGCGCAGGGCATGGGCCAGCGCCCGCCGTCTTCGACGGCCCCGAGCAACATCCCCCGTCCCGCCGCACCGCGCCCCGGCGCACCGCGTCCGGGCGGACCCGGCCAGGCTCCCCGCCCGACCGGTTTCGGCCAGCGTCCCGGCGCGTTCCAGCGTCCAGGCGGCGCCGGAGCAGGCGGAGCACGTCCCGCATTCCAGCGCCCCGGCGGTGCTCCGGCCGGTGCCCCCGGCTTCGGCCCGCCGCGTCCCGCCGGTGGCGGCGGCGCAGGTGGCCGCGGTCGCGGCCCCGGTGGCGGAACCGCTGGTGCGTTCGGTCGCGGAGGCGGCAAGAACAAGGCCCGCAAGTCGAAGCGTACGAAGCGCGCCGAGTTCGAGCTGCGCGAGGCCCCGTCGCTGGGTGGCGTCAGCGTCCCCCGCGGCGACGGCGGAACCGTGGTGCGTCTGCGCCGCGGCGCCTCGATCACCGACTTCGCAGACAAGATCGACGCGAGCCCCGGAAATCTCGTCACCGTGCTGTTCCACCTCGGTGAAATGGCGACGGCGACGGAGTCCCTCGACGAGGCGACCTTCGACGTGCTCGGCGAAGAACTCGGCTACAAGATCCAGATGGTCTCGCCCGACGACGAAGATCGCGAACTTCTGCTCGGCTTCGACATCGACATCGACCAGGAACTGGCCGAAGAAACCGATGACGAGCTCAAGGCCCGCCCGCCGGTCGTCACCGTCATGGGTCACGTCGACCACGGAAAGACCGCGCTCCTCGACGCGATCCGCAATGCGAAGGTAGCCGCTGGCGAAGCCGGCGGAATCACCCAGCACATCGGTGCGTACCAGGTCATCACCGAACACGAGGGCATCGACCGTGCCATCACCTTCATCGACACACCGGGCCACGAGGCGTTCACCGCCATGCGTGCCCGTGGTGCCCAGGTGACGGACATCGCGATCCTCGTGGTCGCGGCGGACGACGGCATCATGCCCCAGACCATTGAGGCGCTCAACCACGCCCAGGCGGCCAACGTGCCGATCGTGGTCGCGGTCAACAAGATCGACAAGCCCGGCGCGAACCCGCAGAAGGTGCGCCAGCAGCTCACCGAATTCGGGCTCGTCGCCGAAGAGTACGGCGGAGACGTCATGTTCGTCGACGTGTCCGCGAAGCAGAAGATCGGCATCCAGGAGATCCTGGAGGCCGTCCTCCTCACCGCTGACGCCGGACTCGACATGCGCGCCAACCCCGACAAGGACGCCCGCGGTGTCGCCATCGAGGCTCGTCTCGACAAGGGCCGCGGCGCCGTCGCGACCGTGCTCATCCAGTCGGGAACGCTGCACGTCGGCGACTCGATCGTCGCCGGAACGGCCTACGGCCGCGTTCGTGCGATGGCCGACGAAAACGGCGTTGCCGTACTCGCCGCGACGCCGTCGCGCGCCGTCCAGGTCCAGGGCCTCTCGAGCGTTCCCCGGGCCGGTGACACCTTCCTCGTCATCCAGGAAGACCGCACCGCCCGTCAGATCGCCGAGAAGCGCGAAGCCGCCGAGCGCAACGCACTGCTGGCCAAGGCCCGCAAACGCATCAGCCTCGAAGACTTCACCCGTGCACTCGAAGAGGGCAAGGTCGAATCGCTCAACCTCATCATCAAGGGTGACGTTTCCGGTGCCGTCGAGGCCCTGGAAGAGTCGCTCCTCAAGATCGAGGTCGACGATTCCGTTCAGCTGCGCATCATCCACCGCGGTGTCGGTGCTGTCACGGAGAGCGACGTCAACCTCGCCACCGTCGACAACGCCATCATCATCGGATTCAACGTGCGCCCGGACACCAAGGCCCGTGAGCGTGCCGCCCGCGAGGGTGTCGACGTGCGGTTCTACTCGGTCATCTACAACGCGCTCGAGGACATCGAGAACTCCCTCAAGGGAATGCTCAAGCCCGAGTTCGAAGAGGTGCAGAGTGGTGTCGCCGAGATCCGCGAGGTGTTCAGCTCGTCCAAGTTCGGAAACGTGGCCGGCGTCATCGTCCGCTCGGGTGTCATCACGAGGAACGCCAAGGCGCGGGTCATCCGCAACGGCGTCGTCGTCGGAGACAACCTCGGCATCGAGTCCCTGCGTCGTTTCAAGGACGACGTCACCGAGGTTCGTACGGACTTCGAGGCCGGTATCGGCCTCGGCAAGTTCAACGACATCCAGATCGGCGACGAGATCGAGACGATCGAACTGAAGGAAAAGCCGCGCGTCTAACCACGCCGCGTCTGATCGACGGGTCTCCGGTTCCTCTCCGTGAGGGGCCTGAGGCCCGTTGGTCGCTCAGCACCGCAGTATCCCGATTCACGGGTTTTCACACGTAACGACGTAAAGCAGTATCGAAGCAAGAGGAGTGAGACCATGGCAGATCCGGAACGCGCCAGAAAAATGGCCGACCGCATCAAGGTCATCGTGGCGAAGCGGCTTGAACGCGGCCTGCGGGACCCGAGGCTCGGCTTCGTGACCATCACGGACGTCAAGGTGACGGGTGACCTGCAACACGCATCCGTCTTCTACACCGTCTACGGTTCCCTCGAGGAGCGCACCGACAGCGCCGCCGCGCTCAAGGCGGCCACAGGCCTGCTGCGCAGCGAGGTCGGCAAGAACATCACCGCCCGGCTCACCCCCTCGCTCGAGTTCATCGCGGACGCGATCCCCGAGAACGCGGCCCTCATCGACGACCTCCTCCGCGAAGCGCGGGAACGCGACAGCCAGGTCGGCGCGCTCGCACAGGGCGCCCAGTATGCCGGAGACGAAGACCCCTACGTCAAGCCGCGCGAGTTCGAGGACGACGACGACGAGGACGACGAGGACGACGACGACGAGACTCCCGCCGTCGGCCACCACGCCGAATAGCGGTCACCCCTCGCTGAGGTGTCGCACATCGATGTTCACGAGGCTCGTGAGCATAGATATGCGACACCTCAGCGCAGAGTGCGCGCGTCGGAAGGCGTCTGCCACCTAGCCAGGGGAGCGGGGGAGAACTACGCTTAAAAGCGCTTTCGTCCCCCGAAGGCCCATCTCACTGTGGAGGTACCCCATGGCCGGCATCGCAGCCAAGCTCGACAAAGCATACGAAACGCTCCCCGTGGAGGAGCTCGCGAAGGCGCCCGTCGCGGCGCTCCAGGGCGTGAGCGACAGCGACGCGGAGCACCTCAAGGCCGCATTCGGCATCGCTACGATCGGTGACCTCGGCACCAACAAGTTCTTCCTGTGGGCGCAGTCGATCGCGACGCTCGCGAAGTAACTTCTCCGCAGCGGTCAGTGGCTCAGCTCCCGAAACGGGAGGCGAGGCTGCTCGCGTTCCTGACCGCGTTGCCGCCGCCGTCGTTGTTGAAGTAGACGAACACGTCCCGTCCGGTGCCCTGCCAGTCGCGGATGCGTTCCGCCCACCAATCGAGGTCGGCCTCCGAATACGAGCCCCCGTACAGGTGCTCTCGGTCGGGGCCGTGCATGCGCACGTACACGAACGGCGCGGTCGCTCGGAGCACACAGGGCTGGTGCGCGCCGCTCATCACGCAGTATGCGGCGCCGTGTCGCTCGAGGATCGAGAAGACCGCCTCGCACGGCCAGCTGTCGTGGCGGAACTCGACGGCGACCCTGATCCAGTGCGGCAGGGCGGCGAGGAAGTAGTCCAGCCTGGCATCGTCGCGCTCCAAAGCCGGCGGCAGCTGCACGAGGAGGACGGCGCGCGTCTCGCCGAGTTCGTGCCAGCACGCCGCGATCCGTGCCGCCCACACCTCGGGGGCGTAGAGCCTCTTCGCGTGAGTGAGTCCGCGTGGTGCCTTCACCGAGAGCAGGAATCCTTCGGGGAGGCGTCGTTTCCAGCCGGCGAACGTCGATTCGCGTGGCCAGCGGTAGAAACTCGCGTTCAGTTCGACGGTGTCGAACCGGGAGGCGTAGACGCCGAGTCGCTGGGCGGCGGGAAGCCCGGCCGGGTAGAGCACCCCGTCCCAGTGCTGATAGCTCCAGCCGGAGGTGCCGATCCGGATGCTCACGGTCGCGCCTACTCGTGCGGGAGCGAGTATGAGCCTGCCGCGACGCGCACGGCGAGGCCGTCGTCCAGGAGACCGGACAGCGCCCGACCGAGCTGGGCGGCGTCCGGCCAGAGCGTCGCGATCTCTGCCTCCGTCACCGGGTGCCTCGTCGAGCGCAACTCCGCGAGAATCAGGCCGCGAACCTGCCGGTCGCTGCCGGCGAACTTCTTCTGCACGGCCTTCTTCGCGCCCTGGTATTCGGGATAGCCGGCGGCGCGCCAGGCGCACAGCGCGGCGAGCGGGCACTCGGCGCAGCGCGGGCGTGCTGACGTGCAGACGAGCGCGCCCAGCTCCATGGCGCCGGCGTTGAAGACGGCCGCGGCGCGGACATCCGCCGGAAGGAGTGCGCTCATGGCCGCGAGGTCGCGGGTGCGGCTCGGCGGCGCGGGTTCGGCCTGGCCCGCGACGCACCGGGCGATGACCCTGCGGGTGTTCGTGTCGACGACCGGATGCCGGTGGCCGTAGGCGAAGGCGGCGACCGCCCGAGCTGTGTAGTCACCGATCCCCGTCAGCGTGAGGAGCACATCGACGTCCTGCGGCACCACCCCGCCGTGGTTCTCGGTGATCTCGACGGCCGCGGCGTGCAGCCAGAGCGCGCGCCGCGGGTAGCCGAGCGTCGCCCACGCCCGTACGGCCTCGCCCGGCGGAACGGCGGCGAGGTCAGTCGGGGTCGGCCAGCGCGCGAGCCACGCCTCAAGGTGCGGGATCACCCGGTTCACCGGCGTCTGCTGCAGCATGAACTCGCTCACGAGCACGCCCCAGGCGCCGAACCCGTCGCGGCGCCACGGCAGGTCCCTGGCATGCATGCCGAACCAGGCATTGACGAGGCCGGCGATTTCGCCGGCGGGCGCGACCTCGGGTGCGGCTCCGGTTCCGAGGTCGGCTCCGGACTCGAGTTCCGGCCTGCTGGCCGGCCCTCCCTCGGATTCGATGGGCGCGATGACGGTTGCGTTCACCCCACTAACCTAGGCTCGAATCATGACGCTTGATTCAACACCACGCCTCGACTTCCTCCGCGACCTCACCACCGAGATCCTCGGCTTCTACAGCAGAGGTCGCACCATGGTCGCGATCGACGGAACGGACCCCGTGGCGCGTGCGGCATTCGCCGACGACCTCGCCGCGGCCTACGCCGAGACCGGGCACGCCGTCTCCCGTGCCTCGCTCGCGGACTTCGAGCGCTCCGCCGAGGAGCAGGCGGCCTTCGGACCCGCCTCACCGGAGCGGCTGTTCCGCCACCGCGATGACTTCGACCTGCTTCGCAGGGCGCTCCTGGTCCCGTTCCGGCTCGCCGGCGGCACGACGGGGCCTGCGGACGACACCCTGATCTTCGACGGTGACTTCCTGCTCAGGAAAGAGCTCCGCGACGGCTGGTCGTTCAGCGTGCTGACCGAGTACGCAGCGGATGCCGCGACCACCGGCGCCTTCATCGACCTCGCCGCCGAGCTGAAGCCATCCGGGGAACTCGGTGATGCCGCGGACACCACGACCGACCCTGCGCTGGGTGCTTCCCCGGTTCCCGACGACCAGGCCCTGGCCGACCGGCTCTACCGCGCGGAGGTCCGGCCCAGGTCCTGGGCGACCGCCGTCGTCGACCTCGCCAATCCGGCGGATCCGCGCCGCCTCTTCTTCGACAGCTGCTGAGCCGGAGCCGCGCGGCCTAGCGCAGTCGGAGCGGGGCGAAGCGCACGAGCACCTCGGCTCGTGTGAGCGGGTGTCCTGTGGCCTCGACCTCATGAACGAGGGCGGTGAGCAGGGTGTTGACGGGCGCGTCGACGCCTGCGGCAGCCGCCTCCCGCACGACGACCCCGTTGAGGTGGTCGATCTCGGTGAGCTGGCCACGGCGCAGGCTCTGCAGGGTGGAACCGAGATTGGGCACGTCGCCCATCCGCGCCCGCATCAGGCGGGGCAGCAGTTGACCGATCGAGAGTGGCAGCCCGGCGAACCCGCGCAACCGGCGGTCGCCGAGTCCCTGCAATGCCCCGAAGCGCACCCCGCGGGCGACGCCCACCCGCACGGTCTCCCGCATGCTCGCGGTCAGGACCCTGCGGAGTCCCGCGTCGTCGACGACCTCCTGAACGCTCAGCCCGGTCACGGCCGGGAGCGCGTTGAGCATGTTGACCACGAGCTTCGTCCACTGGGCGCCGACGAAGTTCGAGGTCGCGATGGTCGGGAACGCCGCGTCGAGCACGCCCTGCCAGGCGAGCGTTCCCGCATCGATGTCGCCGCTATCGTGCCCGATGTAGGTGGGTGCCGGCGTCGTCACGGTCACGAGTCCCGGCGCAGCATAGTTCGCGGCGATGATCGAGAGCGCCCCGAAACAGTCGGAGTTCGGCAGGATCCGTCGCGCCGTCGCGACACCGTCGAGCCCGTTCTGCACGACGATCACCGGCGAGCCGTCGAGGACCGCCGCGTTCGCGGTGATCGCCGCGGCGGCATCCTGGGCCTTGGTGCAGACGAGCGTGAGCTCTGGCGTCTCGGTGAGCAGCTCGACCGCCGCCGGCCGGGCGGTCTCGTCGCCGAAGCCGCCGGTCAGGTGAATGCCCTCCGAGCGGATGACCGCCAGCGCCTTCCCCCGCGCCGTCACCGTCACGGTATGCCCGGCCTTCTCCAGCAGCGCGGCGAACGTTCCGCCGAGGGCACCCGCACCGATCACAGCAATTCGCATCCCCCCAGCCTAGATCCCCCCCGCGAGAGCGGACTTTTGGCCCTTAAAACGCGTTCTTAAGGGCCAAAAGTGTACTCTCGCGAGCTGCCGGGACCGTCAGACGGAGAGAGTGGCGGGCGCAGGGGTCGCAGGGGCGGGAGTCGCGGCGGGCGCCCGGCGACCGTGCGGCAGGGCGAGCCCGATCACGGCGGCGAGGGCGAGCACGGATGCGCCGACGACGATCGCCGGGACCGCCGCATCCACATAGCCGGTCGGGGTCAGCTCTCCGCCGGCGCCGGTGAAGACGGCGGTGAGGACGGCGACGCCGAGCGCCACGCCGATCTCGCGCAGGGTCGAGTTGGTCCCCGTGGCCTTCGCGTGGTCGTTCGGGACCATGTTCGCAAGCACCGCCGTCGAGCTCGGCGCGAACACGAGTCCCATCCCGATCCCGGCGAGGAGGAATGCGGGAACGAGGTCGATGTATGCAACCGTCGCGCTCATTGTCACCGCGAGCCAACCCATCGCGATCGCGAGGAAGGAGAGGCCGAGCACGATCGGCAGCCGGGTGCCCGTTCGTGGGCTCAGCAAACCGGTCAGCGGGGCGATCACCATGGGCGCGAGCGTCCAGGGCATCGTCATCAGCCCGGCCTCGAGCGGGGTGTGCCCCTGCACGATCTGCAGGAACTGGATCAGGATGAAGATCGACCCGAAGATGCCGAAACTGAACGTGAGGCCGACGAGGTTGGCGACCGTGAAGCTGCGGTCCCGGAACAGGCGGAGCGGCAGCAGCGGGTCGGGCGTCCTGGCCTCCCAGGCAATGAAGGCGGCGAGCAGGATCGCGCCGCCCGCAAGAGCTCCGAGGACCTCGAGGCTGGTCCAGCCCGCGTCGTTGCCGCGAACGATGCCGTAGACGAGACCGAAAACGCCGACTCCGGCCAGGACGAGACCCACGACATCCGCCCGGACCCTGGCGCCGAAGCTGTTGGGCAGGGCGACGAGGGCGAGCGGGATCGAGACCACGCCGAGCGGGACGTTCAGCCAGAAGATGGCCTGCCAGTTCCAGCCTTCGACGACGGCGCCGCCGATGAGCGGTCCGAGTGCGACGCCGAGGCCGGAGATTCCGCCCCAGATGCCGATGGCGGCCGGGCGGCGCTTCTCGCTGACCGAGCCGACGAGGAGAGTGAGCGACAACGGCATCAGGGCGGCCGCCCCGACGCCCTGGACCGCCCGCGCGGCGATGAGCTGCCAGGGCTCGGTCGAGAGGCCCGCGAGCGCGGAGGCGACCGTGAAGATCGCGATCCCGGCGAGGAAGACCGTGCGGCGGCCGAAGCGGTCGCCGATGGCGACGGCCATCAGCATGAAGGTCGCGAAGCTCAGGGAGTAGGCATTGATCACCCACTGCAGCTCTTCGATGGAGGCGCCGAGGTCGCGGTTGATCACCGGCAGGGCGCCGGTCACCACGAGGTTGTCGAGGGTGGCCATGAACATGGGGAGCGAGGACGCGACGATGGCGAGCCAGATCGGGACGCGACGCGTGAGGGGGAGGGACACGTGGTATCCAATCGAGGGGGAACGACGAACCGGAATGTTGTAATCGGATGATTACAAAATGACACGATAGTTATTCGCGGATACCATGTCAAGAGTGAGTGAAGAATCCGGTACGGCAGCCAAAGAAACGACCACCGAACGAATCCCCGCGGCATTGCGCAGGGAACAGATCCTGGCCGCGGCGAGCCGTGTCTTCGGAGAGCGGGGCTACTCGGGTGCGACGACCGACCAGGTCGCTCAGGCCGCCGGTATCAGCCAGCCGTACGTCGTGCGGATGTTCGGCACCAAGGAGAATCTCTTCCTCGAGGTCGTCGCCCGCGCCCTCGACAAGCTCATGACGACCTTCCGCGAGATCCTTGCCGAGCCCCGGCCGGCCGGCGATGACGATGCCGATTCGCTCGTCTCCCGCCTCGGCGCCGGCTACGTCGACCTGATCGACGATCGAGGAATCCTGCTCTCGCTCATGCAGGCCTTCATCACAGGGCACGACCCGGTGATCGGCGCCAAGGCCAGGGAGGGGTTCCTGCAGATTTACCGGATGCTGCGCGACGAAGCCGGGTTCACCCCGGAGACCATCCGCGATTTCCTCGCGAACGGCATGCTCTTCAACACCCTGCTCGCGATCCGGCTCCCGGACATCTTCGAGGACGACGAGGCCGCCGAGGAACTGATGCGGTGCGCGTTCCGGGGCAAGCTCGACGTCGTGCTCGACGCATCGGGAGCGAAGTGGACACACTCATGAGTGCAGACATCGAACGCGAGACCGAACCCAACGACGAGACCTCGTCCCGGAACAGCGCGCGGGTGCATTCCACCGCGAGCGGGCTGCTCCTCGTCGACAAGCCCCAGGGCTGGACCAGCCACGACGCCGTCGCCCGAACCCGACGCCTTGCGGGCACCCGCAAGGTCGGCCACGCCGGCACCCTCGACCCGATGGCCACCGGCCTGCTGATCCTCGGCATCAACAGCTCGACCCGGCTGCTCACCTTCATCGTCGGCCTCGACAAGGAGTACCTGGCCACGATCCGGCTCGGCGCGGCCACGACCACGGACGATGCGGAAGGCGAGGAACTCTCCCGCGCGCCGGAGGCATCCGTCGCACTCATCGAGCCGGCGTCCGTGGCGGCGGGAATCCGGCTTTTGACCGGTGCGATCAGCCAGCAACCGAGCGCGGTGAGCGCGATCAAGGTCGACGGCAAGCGCGCCTATGCCCGCGTCCGCGACGGGGAGGACGTGCAGCTGCCCGCCCGGCCGGTCACCATCGCGGCCTTCGAACTGCTCTCGAGCACCGCGGTCGACGGCTTCCTCGACCTCGAGGTTCGCGTCGAGTGCTCCTCTGGGACCTACATCCGTGCCCTCGCCCGCGACCTCGGCGCGGGGCTCGGCGTCGGGGGACACCTGACCGCGCTCCGCCGCACCCGCATCGGACCGTTCCGGATCGAGAATGCCCAGCCCCTCGCGGAGCTCGTCGTCGCCGCCGGTCTCATCAAGCCGGCGGATGCCGCAACGCACGTGCTCGGTCGCATCGACCTCACCGAGCAACAGGCCATCGACCTCGGGCACGGCAAACGCATCGACGTCACGACCGAGATCGACGTCACCGGGGCCGCAGGCGCCGGGGCCGCAGGGACCGGCTCCCCGCTCGCCGCGATCGCGCCCGGCGGCCGGCTCGTCGGGCTCGTCGAACTCCGGGGCACGCAGGCCCGCACCGTGATCAACTTCCCGCCCGACGAGGCCGCGGTGGGGGATCCCTCGTGATCGAGTGGTTCACCTGGCTCCAGGTCGGCGTTGCCGTGCTCGCCGGCCTGCTCTGCCTGGCGCTCGGGTTGCTCGGCCGGGTGCCCAACGACCTCACGATGGGCGCGACGGCACTCGTCGAACTGCTCCTCGTCGGGCAGCTCGTCGTTTCGATCGCGGCGCCGTTCGCCGGGAACACCGCCAGCGGCAGCCTGCTCGAGTTCTACACCTACCTTGTGAGCGCACTGATCGTTCCGGTCGCCGCCGCGGGCTGGGCGCTCATCGAGCGCAGCCGCTGGAGCACGGTCATCCTGGGCGGCGCGTGCCTCGCGATCGCCGTCATGGTCTACCGGATGTTCCAGATCTGGACAGTGCAGGGCCTGTGAGAGTCACGGCCCAACTTGCTGCGATAATTATCAGGCCATGACCGGACCACAGAGCGCAGCCGAGAACGTCGTCGATGGACCGCAGAAGCGCAGGGTCACCGGCGTCGGCCGCCTGCTGATCGCCGTATACGGGCTGCTCGCGCTCGCCGCCACCGGCCGGTCGTTTGTGCAGATCGCCTCCAAATTCGACCAGGCGCCGCTCGCGTACTCGCTGTCCGCGCTGTCCGCGGTCGTGTACATCGTCGCGACGATCGCGCTCGTGCGCAGCAGTGGACGCTGGTACCGCGTCGCGTGGGCGACCATCTCCTTCGAGCTGCTCGGCGTGCTCGTCGTCGGTGCCCTGAGCATCCTCGACCCCGCCCTCTTCCCGCACGACTCGGTCTGGTCGGTGTTCGGCAGCGGCTATCTCTTCATTCCGCTCGTGCTGCCGATCCTCGGGATGATCTGGCTCGCCCGACACCGCCCGGACGGGAAGAAGGCCCGCTCGTGAAGGTCATCTCCGGCATCGGCGCACTCCCGCTCGAAACCGGGTCCCACGGCTCGGCCGTCACGATCGGGAAGTTCGATGGCGTCCACGCCGGCCACCGGGCCGTGATCGACCGGCTGAGAGCCATCGCCGGAACCCAGGGGCTCACTGCGGTCGTCGTGACCTTCGACCGGCATCCGCTCGCCCTGCTCGCTCCCGAGAAGTGCCCGCCGTTCCTGATCAGCGCAGAGCAGAAGCTTCGGCTGCTCGCCGAGACCGGTGTCGACGCCACCCTCGTGCTCGAGTTCACCAGGGACCTCGCAGACCTGCCGCCCGAGGTCTTCGTCGAGACCGTCCTCGTGAACGGGCTGAACGCCCGGCACGTGCTCGTCGGCAGGGACTTCCGCTTCGGCGCCCACGGCGCAGGTGACGTCGCCCTGCTCACCGCGCTCGGCACGCGCTTCGGCTTCGCCGTCGACCTCATCGAGGACGTCAAGCCGGACCGGGTGCGCCGGGTCTCGTCGACCTGGATCCGGGAACTGCTCGCGAGCGGGAACGTGCGTGCGGCCGGCGAATTGCTCGGCCACACGCCGACCGTGCGCGGCGAGGTCGTGCACGGGGCCGCCCGCGGCCGCGAACTCGGGTTTCCGACGGCCAACCTCTCCGCCGAATCCGAAGGACTCATCCCGGCAGACGGCGTCTACGCCGGCTGGCTCACGGACGGCGCGTTCCGCTACCCTGCCGCCATCTCGGTCGGCAACAACCCGACCTTCCACGGGGTCGCACAGAAGCAGGTCGAGGCGTACGTGCTCGACCGGGAGCTCGACCTCTACGGCCACATCGTCGAGGTGTCCTTCGTCGACCGGATCCGCGGCATGGTCGCCTTCACCGGCATCGATCCGCTCATCGTGCAGATGCGGGACGACGTCGACCGGATCCGCGTTCTCCTCGCCGACCCGACCACCCACGGGACTTCGAGCGCGCTGCCGAGCGCTTAGGCCACGGGGGAGCGCGGCCCGGTCGGCGTGAAGCCCTCTCTGCCGAAGAGGAACAGAACGATGTTCACGGCCGTGCTGTCGAGCACGGCTCCGCGGCCGACGCGCCAGCCGGCATCCGTCGCCACGAGCGTGCGGCGGCGCACGACCGCCTTGACCGGAGTGGGCGCCAGGAGCGCCTGGCGCACGGCAACCGCGCCGAGCGCGACCGACGAGACCTCCAGGGTCTTGCCGAGCGGATACGCCAGGTCGAGTCCGTGCACGACGACCTCCGTCAATTCGGTGATCCCGTGGCGCCCCCGGGCGGTCACCCGCCCGGCAGCGTACTCCGCGGCAGTGGCGCGGAGCGACGCGATGAGTTCGTCCGGTTCCGCCTCGGCGGCCCGGCGGCTGAGCGAGTCGACGGCGTGGCTCACACTCGGGTTCGGAAACTGAGCCCGCAGTGCCGTCCACCCGGTGCCGAGCAGGTCCCGCGTCGGGGTGCCGACCCGCCAGACCAGATGCCCGGCCGCGTCGCGCACCCGCCAGCCGCCGCAGAGGCTCGGCGACTCCCATTCGTCCGGGCTCAACGTCTCGAGGATGCCGGCGATCCCGGTCAGGATCGCCGCGATTTCCGCACTCCAGTCGGCGGTCGTCCCGGTGTCATCGACCTGGGGCTTGCGGCTGAAGGGCAGGTACTGCGAGATGTCGGGCATGTCGTCCAGCCTAGACTTGGCGGATGCCCTCAACCCCGATCCGCGGACTGTGGGCCGGGCGAACCCTTGCGCTGCTCGGGATCCTGCTCGTTGCCGCGAACCTGCGTACGGCCGTCGCGGCCCTGTCTCCGATCGTCACGGCGATCAGCAAGGACGTCCCGCTCGGTGCCCTCGCCATCGGCGTGCTCGGCATGCTCCCACCGGTCTGCTTCGCAGTCTTCGGCATTTTCACCCCGGTCTTCACGCGGCGCATCGGCCTCGAACGGGTCGTCGTGGTCGCCCTGGTGGCAATCCTCGCCGGCACCTCCTCCGTGGCAGTGCCGGCTCCCTGGCCTGGCTCATCATCGGCAGCATCGTGACCTTCGCAGGCCTCGGGGCCGGCAATGTGCTGCTGCCCCCGCTCGTCAAGAAGTACTTCCCCTACCGGGTCGGCCTCGTGACCTCCCTCTACGTCACGGTGCTGTCGCTGAGCACCCTCCTTCCGCCGCTCGTCGCGGTCCCGGTGGCGGATGCCGCAGGCTGGCGGGTCTCCCTCGGCATGTGGATGATCCCCGCACTCCTCGCCCTCGTGCCCTGGGCCACCATGCTCGTTCGGCACCGGATCTCGGAGACAGCCCCGCCGGCGGTCCCCGAGGCGGAGCCTGTGCTGCTCGCCCGCATCGGCCGCTCCTCGATCGCGTGGGCGATCGCCGTCGTCTTCGGGACGTCGTCGCTCAACGCGTACGCGCTCTTCGCGTGGCTTCCGCTGATGCCCACCCAGGCCGCCGGGGTCAGCCCCGGCCAGGCCGGGACCCTGCTCTCGCTCTACGCCGCCGTCGGATTGCCGTGCGCACTCGTCGTCCCGTGGCTCGCCGTGCGGCTGAAGAACCTCAGCCTCCTGATCTACGTGGGCATGTTCGCCTTCATCGCCGGTGACGTGGGCCTCCTCCTCGCACCGGGCACTCTGACGGTGCTCTGGGTGCTGCTCGCCGGCCTCGGCCCGCTCTACTTCCCGCTTGCGCTCGTGCTGATCAACCTCCGCACGCGCACCCACGAGGGTTCCGTCGCGCTCAGCGGGTTCGTACAGAGCGTCGGCTACACCCTCGGCGCCCTCGGGCCGCTCGTCGTCGGCGTGCTGCACCAGCTCACCGGAAGCTGGACCTGGCCGCTCTGGTTCCTGATCGCGACCGCCCTCGCCGTCGGCTTCGCCGCGCGCGTGATCGCCCGCCCGCACCTCCTCGAAGACGACCTCGACCGCTCCCGCTGACCACGTGGGCTGAGGTGTCGCATATCGACGTTCCCGGGCCACGGGAACCTCGATATGCGACACCTCAGGAGGAAGTCGGTCGGTCGTCGGGCGGCCAGGCGGCCAGGCGGCCAGGCGGCGATGCAGCGCTGCTCATGTGAGCAAGTTTTCCCACAAGAGTTGAAGGGTGTCCCAGGCCGTCCTACGCTGGACTCGGAGCCGATGGAGGACCGCGTGATCGATACTGACGAACTGCTGTCGATTCGCGCCGCCGAGCTCTACTACGAAGAGAACAAGACCCAGGACGAGATCGGCGCCGTGCTCCGGCTCACCCGGTGGAAGGTCGGCCGGCTCCTGGCGCAGGCCAAGGCGAGCGGCTTCATCCGGATCGAGATCGTGCACCCGCGGGCCCGTCGCCTCATCGTCGAGCGCCGGCTGCGGGAACACACCGGGCTGAGCGACGCCGTCGTCGTCTCCGCCGCCGGCGTCTCGACCGACGAGGAACTGCAGTCGCGGGCGGCCCAGGCCGCTGCCGACTACCTCACCGCGCTCCGTCCGGTGCCGGCGACGCTCGGCATCAGCTGGGGTCGCACCCTGCACGAGGTGGCCCAGGGCCTGAAGCCCGGCTGGGCGCGCGGCGTCAACGTCGTGCAGATCAACGGCGGCGTCAGCCTCAACCGGCGTGCCGGAACGGCCGCGGCGACCGCGGTCACGATCGCGCAGAAGGGGCTCGGCTCCGCAACCCTGTTGCCGAGTCCCGCGATCCTCGAGCGCGTGGAGACCAAGCTCGCGATCGAGTCCGACCGCGCCGTCGCGACCGTCCTGGACCTGGGCAGCGCGGCATCCGCCTACCTGTTCAGCGCCGGCCAGGCCGACGAGAACTCGGCGCTCGTCGACAGCGGCTACCTCACCGTCGCCCAGGTCGCCGAACTCGTGCGCAAGGGCGCCGTCGGCGATATCGTCGGCCGCTACATCAACGCGGACGGGCACATCGTCGACCTCGAACTCGACGAGCGCACCATCGGCATCCGGCTCGAACAACTCCGCAGGGCCCCGACCGCGATCGCCGTCATCGCGGGCAGCACCAAACACGCCGTCGCCCGCGCCATCGTCTCCAGCGGCCTGTGCACCGTGCTCGTCACCGACGAGGACACCGCCCTGGCCGTCCTGGGCGAAGCCCCCTGACCAACACGCCCCTCCGACGCACGAAGCCCCCGTGACACCCACACCACCCTGCGAGGACATCTCATGACAAGCACTCCAGTGGTCGCGACCCAGCCGTCGACGAGGTCCCGCGCCCTCGCCCTCATCGGCGGCGAGGCCACAGACGCGAACCTCCGCCGCTACCTGCACGGGATCCCCGGGGTCGACGGCGTCGGGCTCGAACAGCGCGCCGCGGCCATCTCCACGCGCTCGATCAAGACGAGTTCGAAGAAACGGGCGATCGACACGGTCATCGGCCTGATCGACCTCACGACCCTCGAGGGAGCCGACACACCCGGCAAGGTCCGTTCCCTCGTCGGCAAGGCGCTCACACCTGACCCTGGCGACCCGGGCTGCCCCCGCGTCGCCGCGGTCTGCGTCTACGGCGACATGGTCCCGTACGCGGCCCTGGCGCTGGGGTCCGCCCACGCCGCCGGACGCGACCAAGGCATCTTCGTCGCCTCCGTCGCCACGGCATTCCCGAGTGGCCGCGCCTCCCTCGCCGTGAAGCTCGCCGACGTGGCGGACGCGGTCGCGGCGGGCGCGGACGAGATCGACATGGTCATCGACCGCGGCGCCTTCCTCTCCGGTCGTTTCGGCCAGGTCTACGACGAGATCGTCGCCGTCAAGGAGGCCTGCCGCCGCGTCGACGGCAGCCTGGCCCACCTCAAGGTGATCCTCGAGACCGGCGAATTGAGCACCTACGACAACGTGCGCCGCGCCTCCTGGCTCGCCATCCTCGCCGGAGGCGACTTCATCAAGACCTCCACCGGCAAGGTGCAGCCGGCGGCGACGCTGCCCGTGACGATCTCGATGCTCGAGGTCGTGCGCGACTGGCACCGCCTCACCGGGTCCCGGGTCGGCGTGAAGCCGGCCGGCGGCATCCGCACCTCGAAGGACGCCATCAGATACCTCGTCGCGGTCGCGGAGACCGTCGGCGAGGAGTGGCTCACGCCGAGCCTCTTCCGCTTCGGCGCCTCGAGCCTGCTCAACGACGTGCTGATGCAGCGGCAGAAGATGCGCGACGGACACTACTCCGGACCCGACTACGTGACGATCGACTGAAGGAACCCCCATGAGCTTTCTCGACTACGCTCCCGCGCCGGAGTCCCAGGCGCTGCTGCACCTCCGCCCCGAATACGGACTCTTCATCGACGGCGAATTCGTCGCCGGCCGTGGTGAACCCTTCCAGACCATCAACCCCGCGACCGAGAAACAACTCGCCCTGATCGCGCACGCCAACGCGGCGGATGTCGACACCGCGGTCGCCGCGGCCCGTCGCGCCTACGAGCGCCGCTGGTCCACGCTGTCGGGCAGCGACCGCGGCAAGTACCTGTTCCGGATCGCCCGTCTCGTGCAGGAGCGCGCCCGCGAGCTCGCCGTCGCCGAGACCCTCGACAACGGCAAGCCGATCACCGAAAGCCGCGACGTCGACATCCCCCTCGTCGCCGCGTGGTTCTTCTACTACGCAGGATGGGCGGACAAGCTCGACCATGCCGGCCTCGGCGTCGACCCCGCCGCGCGCGGGGTCGCCGCCCAGGTCATCCCGTGGAACTTCCCGCTGCTCATGCTCGCCTGGAAGATCGCGCCCGCCCTCGCCGCGGGCAACACCGTCGTGCTCAAACCGGCGGAGACCACGTCGCTCACCGCGCTGCTCTTCGCGGAGATCCTCCAGCAGGCCGAGCTGCCCGCCGGTGTGGTGAACATCATCACCGGCGGCCGCGAGACCGGGCAGGCACTCGTCGGCCACTCCGACGTCAACCTGGTCGCCTTCACCGGTTCGACCGGAGCCGGCCGCGCCATCGCCCGCGCCGTCGCCGGAACCGACAAGAAGATCATCCTCGAACTCGGCGGCAAGGCGGCGAACATCGTTTTCGACGACGCCCCGATCGATCAGGCCATCGAGGGCATCGTCAACGGGATCTTCTTCAACCAGGGCCACGTCTGTTGCGCGGGCAGCCGCCTCCTCGTCCAGGAGAGCATCCACGACGAGGTCGTCGACCGCCTCAAGCAACGCCTGGCGACGTTGCGCCTCGGCGATCCGCTCGACAAGAACACCGACATCGGTGCGATCAACAGCGCAGACCAGCTCAAGCGCATCACCGAACTCTCCGCCATCGGCGAGGAGGAGGGCGCCGAACGCTGGAGCCCCGACTGCGACCTGCCGGAGAACGGGTTCTGGTTCCGGCCCACCATCTTCACCAACGTGTCCACGAGTCACCGCATCGCCCGCGACGAGGTCTTCGGCCCCGTGCTCTCCGTGCTCACGTTCCGAACCCCCGACGAGGCGATCGCAAAGGCGAACAACACGCCGTACGGTCTCTCCGCCGGGATCTGGAGCGACAAGGGCAGCAGGGTGCTCGCCGTCGCCGACCGGCTCCGTGCCGGGGTGATCTGGGCGAACACCTTCAACCGGTTCGACCCCGCGAGTCCCTTCGGCGGCTTCAAGGAGTCCGGTTACGGACGCGAAGGCGGCCGCCACGGCCTCGCCGCCTACCTGCGGCCGGCCGGCAGCGCCGCTGGGTCCGCCGCCCGCCACACCCTGGCCGCGGAATCCGGTCACGCCGCCAAGTCGCCCGTCGCACGAAAGAAGGCCGCCAAGTGACCCGCCTCGCCGTCCCCAAGACCTACAAGCTCTACATCGGCGGAAAGTTCCCCCGCAGCGATTCCGGGCGCGTCTACGCCGTGACGACGCCGAGCGGGGATTTCCTCGCGAACGCGGCGCAGGCCTCCCGCAAGGACGCCCGCGACGCCGTCGTCGCGGCCCGCTCCGCCTTCGGGGGCTGGGCGCGCGCCACGTCATACAACCGCGGCCAGGTGCTCTACCGCATCGCCGAGCTTCTCGAGGGCCGTCGCGCCCAGTTCGTCGAAGAAATCGTGCAGTCCGAGGGCCTGTCCGCGTCCGCGGCGGGCAGGCAGGTCGACGAGGCCATCGACCGATGGGTCTGGTACGCCGGGTGGGCGGACAAATACGTTCAGGTCGCCGGCAACGCCAACCCGGTCTCCGGGCCGTACTTCAATATCTCCGTGCCCGAACCGACCGGGGTCGTCGCAATCATCGCCCCGCAGTCCGGCGGCTCGTTGCTCGGTTTCGTGAGCGCCGTCGCCCCCGCCCTCGTCGCGGGCAACACCGTTGTCGTCGTCGCCGACGAGACCAGACCGCTGTCGGCGATCACCCTCGGTGAGGTGCTCGCCACGAGTGACGTCCCCGGCGGAGTCGTCAACATCCTCACCGGGTCACCGGCCGAGATGGCCCCCGGGCGCGCGCGCCCCGCCCCC
>NZ_JASJVI010000060.1:0-23718 GCF_035019865.1 Cryobacterium sp. 10I5 | reverse complement strand
GGGCCTGGGTCGTGGCCTCCGGCGTCCAGGAGACCACGACCTCGGTGCCGGCGCCCGGCCGCGACCAGACCGTGGCCGCCCCTCCCGGCACCCGGCGCATCCGGTCGACGATGCTGCGGGCGATGCCGAGGCGCTCAGCCGGGACGCCGGCGGGATCGAAGCCGACCCCATCGTCTCGGACGGTGATGCGGATGCCGGTGCCCAGCATCCGCGCGGTGACGCTGCGGGACACCGGCCGGGCGAGGCCGGCCCCGGCTGCGACCCGGGAGTTGCGCAGGGCCTCGCCGACGGCGCCGAGCAGGGCCGTCGCTGCTGCGGCCGTCACGGCGAAGCGGTCGTCGAGGTCGGAGCGGACGACCGCATCGGGGGTGATCTGGGCGGTGAGGGTGTCGAGCCGGCGGGTCAGCTCGGGGCTGGTTACGCGCTGCCCGGACGCCCGCTCCCTGACTGCGTCGAGGCGCACCAGGGTCGTGGCGGCCTGCTCGGCGAGGACGCCGGCCGGGATGCCGCCGCGGCCGGCCATCAGCAGGGTGGAGATGACGCTGTCGTGCACGAGCGCGTCGATCGCCACTCGCTCGCGGCTGCGGGCCACTCCCGCGGCGGCGGCGGCGATCTCCGCCCGGGTGGCGACGGTCGCAGCGTCGACCCGGACGGCATTGCGGCGGGCCGCCATCATCAGGCCGAGGAAGACGCCGACGAGAAGAATCGAGTATGCGGCGTCTTCGAGTCCGACGAGGATCGGCAGGGAATCCGTCGAGGTCGCGGCGCGGACAAGTCCGCTGAGGGTGCACGCAACGATGAGGTAGGCCCAACCGACGCGGTCGCGGGTGGCGACTCCGACGGCCAGGACGGGCACCCCGGTGAAGGTCAGGGCCCAGGGGATGTCCGCGCCGGCCGGGAGCGGCGTGGCCCGGAATGACAGCCAGAAAACCAGGATCACGAGGAACACGACCCCCTCGGCGAGCGCGATCCGGCGCAGCAGCCGCAGCGACGCCCGTCGGGACAGCACCCCGAGCATGACGGGCAGCCCGAAGACGAGGGCCCAGGCCAGACCTGCTCCGAGCGGATGCGGCGACCACAGCTGGGCGAGAAAAGAGTCGTAGCTGAGGAGGCAGAACACGACCGCGGTCGGACCGATCGACGTGTAGAGCACCCGGGCGAGGCGCTCGGCGGCGGTCAGGCCGGCGAGCGGGCGCCGGGTGCGCCTCACGACTGGCCGGGGACCGGCAGGATGCCGTCTTCGAGGGCCCGCTTGTACAGGTCGATCTTCGTGTTGGCCGGGCGCCCGACGCGCTGGTACTTCGAGCGGACCCGCCGGATGTAGTCGATCACGGTCGCCTCGGCGAGGCCGGTGCGGGCGGCGACGAGCGGGGCCTTCGCGCCGGCCGCGTAGAGGGAGAGCACCTCGCGTTCCCGCGGGCTGAGCCCGGCGTCGTTGAGCTCGGGGTCGCCGTCGAGGGCAGCCGCCCACTCGGTCGAAGGGATCGGTTCCCCCGAGGCTGCGCGGATCACAGCGTCGAGCAGCACCGCGGTCGGTTCGGACTTGCGCACCACGCCGAGCACCCCGCTGCGGGCGGCCGTGCGCATCAGCAGCGCGTCATCGCCCGCTGTGAAGGCCAGGACGGCGGAGCCCGCGGCCCGTAGCCGGTCGACGTTATCTCCGACAGCGGAGTCGTCGGACAGCCGCAGGTCGAGGATCACCAGGTCGACCGGGTGGCTCGTCTGCGCGGTCGATTCGAGCAGTTCGGTCACGGTCGCGACCGTCGCGACGACCTGGATCTCGGGGATCGTCGAAAACAGGGCGGCGAAACCGCGCGCGACGATCTCATGATCGTCGATCAGGGCAATACGGTAGGTGGGCACGAGAACCTTCGGGTAGGCCATACTGGTGGCGGCAACGGCGGCGCGGTACTGAACGGTACTACGGGGCGGTGCTGTAGACCGGCGGAGCTGAACCTGCTGCCGGGGGTATTCCTATTGCCGCCGCGCCCGTTCGGGTGCCATCGGAAATGACGGCTTTTCGAAGACGATGTGCTGGTCCTATGGTGAAACCGGGGGAACGCGCCGGGGGGCATGTGGGGCGCTCGCGGTCTCGCCAGGGACGACGTCTTCTGGGGAGCCGGCCGGGCGCCCCCTCCCCGCGTTCATGGCCCGATGGCCGAGCCGTCCGCCGCTCTCCTCGAGATAGCAGGAGCCGCACAAGGACTCATAGGTGACGAAGGCCCCGTCGATCGCGACCTGGTCACCGTCGAAGACGAAGCGCCCGTCGATCTTGCGGCCGTTGAACACGGCCTTGCGCCCGCACCGGCAGATGGTCTTGAGCTCTTCAAGGCTGTGCGCGATTTCGAGCAGGCGGCGGCTGCCGGGGAACGCGACCGTCTGGAAGTCGGTACGGATCCCGTACGCCAGGACGGGGATGTTCTCGAGGATCGCGATCCGGAGCAGGTCGTCGACCTGGGCCTCGGTGAGGAACTGCGCCTCGTCGACGAGCAGGGCGCTGACGTCGAGCCCGTCGCGGGCGACGACCTGCGCGCGGTGCTCCTGGAAGAGGGCGTACGTATCCGTCTCGGGGGTGAGCAGGAAGTCGACGCCGCGTGTCACGCCGAGGCGCGAGAGAATGCCCCGATCACCCTTGGTGTCGACGGACGGCTTGGCGAGCAGCACACGATGACCGCGCTCCTCGTAGTTGTATGCGGCCTGGAGCATGGACGTGCTCTTGCCGCTGTTCATCGCTCCATAGCGAAAGTACAGTTTTGCCACGGTACTGGAATCCCCCTCTGCGCCACCCGGCGCGTTCGTCTGCCCCGGGTCAGTTCAGCGTACTGGGCGTGCGAGGCGTCGGCGTTCGGGGCCGTGCTCCGCGTCGAACTCGAGGGTCACGAGCGGACGACGGCCGGACGCCCGGCTCGTGGAGACGCGTACCCGCCCGAACACCACGTGCAGGACGCCGAGGTACGGCCGCAGCAGGGCGCGCACGGCCCGGGCGGGGAGGTCGATGCCAACCTGGATCGTGACCTGGTCGAGGCGGGGGGCGGATGCCGGGGCCCCGGCACCCGGGGCGGTCTCGCGCCGGGGCCCGCGGTCGGGGATCGTGCGGAGCGGGGAGGTGCTCAGCGGGATCTCGGACGTCGTGGTGAGCGGGGACCTGGTCAGGGCGGGCCGCGGGGACCCGGTGCCCCGGAACTCGTCGCCCGCGGTGACCTGCACGACGAGGCTGCAGGGGTCGAAGCCCTTCGCCGCGCAGAGCGCGCCGAGCAGCGCTGCGGTCGCGGCGCGCTGGTCGGTGTGGAATGCGGCGGCGCGGCGGTCGGGATCGGCGACGACGAGCAGCGGGGTGATGCCGCGGGCCAGGAGTGCCGCGCGCTCCCTGGCTACGGCCGCGTCGAGCCAGGTCTTGTCGAGCTCGCGGAGGAGCGCCTTGCGCACGTCGGCGGCGAGCGCACCCGCGCGAACGATGTCGGCCTTCGTGATCTCGCCGTGGTCGAGCACCTCGGTGAGGAGGGGGAGCACGCCGGTGGCGAGCTCGGTGCGCTGCTGCTCGACGACGGCCCTGACCACACGTGCCCGGGTCTCCTCGGTGCGCTCGATGATCGCGCGGCGGGCATCCGTCTGCCAGGCGAGGAGGGAGCCGACGAGTCGACGGGAGTAAGCGGCCCCGGCGAGCGCGGGAGCGAGGACCTGGGTGACCGCGACGGTGACGAAGACCACGGGCGGCACGTCGATCGAGTGGAAAGGGGCCTGCACCCAGGTGACCGCGGCGACGATGACGGCGAGGACCCCGGCGGATGCCGCGATCTGTCGCCACGGCCGGTACGGGGCGAGGCCCAGCAGGAGCAGGCCGATCGCCACGGGGCCGAAATCGTCCTGGATCAGGACGTTGTGGTTCCAGCGCGAGGCCTGTTCGAGCAGGTATGCGACGAGGGCGAGCGCGGCGATCGCAGAGTGCGCGCCGCCCCCGAAGGGCGCATTCCTCGGGCGGGAGGCGAAGACGAGCAGGATCGCGGCGAGGGTGACGGCCACGATCGCGAGGGAGCCCAGGGGCGCGTTCCCGGCCTGCACGGCCTGATCCGCCTGGGTGACCGTGGTCACCGCCGCGGACACTGTGATGATCACGGCGATCGCCGGCGCGAGCGGCCATGCGGCGAGGGCTCCGAGCGGGTCGAGTTGCTGCTGGGTCAGGGAACTGCGGCTCACAGCGGCCAGCCGATCCCGGCGTCGCTCGCGGTGTCGCCGGACGGATCGGATGCCGGGCCGCTTGCCGCACCGGTGCCGGGCCGTTGGACGGCGTCGCCGGGGGGTGCCGGCACGGTCAGGAGTACGGAGGTGCCCGCGCCAGGACGGGTCATGATCGTGACCGAGCCGCCGAGGCGTTCGATCCGGCGGCGGACCGCCTGGCGGAGGCCGAGGCGGTCGGCGCCGGTCTCCGATTCCGTGAAGCCGCGGCCGGCATCCATCACCATGACGGAGAGATCGTGGTCGGTGGATTCGATGACGACCTCTGCGGAGACGATGCCGGCGTGCAGGATGACGTTGATGAGGCATTGCTGCACGGCGAGGCCGAGCTCGCGGTCGGCGACCGCGTCGAGACGGCCGAGGGCGGCGCGCTCCCCCGTGACCTCGACGACGAGGCCGCGGTCGCGGCAGCGTTCGATCGCGGAGTAGACCGCGCTGTCGAGCCAGCCGTCCGGTCCGGAGAGCCGCTCGTCCGAGTCGGTGAGCCAGCTGGTGCCGTGCAGGGTGTCGACGGTTTCACGGATGCCGGCGGCCAGGTGCGGACCGAGCGGCCCGGGGTGGGCGTGCACGAGCGCGACGAGCTGGTTGAGCGTGGTGTCCTGGCTGAGGGCGACCGCACGCACGTCGAGTTCGTGCCGCAACAGCCGGGACTGGTCCTCCTGCAGGGCGCGGTGCATGGCGAGCTGGACCGGACGGTGCCTGCGCCGGCCGAGGCCGCTCACGAGCATCACCCCGACGAGGAAGAGGTACGTCGACACCGTGAATGCGTCGGGGTGGTACGGCACCCCGGTATCGAGGGCGGCGAGCACGGTCACGGTCTCGGCCAGGATGAAACCGGCGGTGCCCCAGAGCACACCGACGAGGGCGCCCGTTCCGACGCCGCCGACCATCAGGAGCGCCATCTTCGGCATCGACACGAGGAAGACGTCCGAGCTGTGGAAGAGCTCGGGCAGCCCGAGCAGGGTCACGCTGACGACGTAGGTGACGACGGCGCCCACGAGAAGGTAGACGACCGAGAGGAGCACGGTGCGGTGGCGGGACAGCAGGAAGAGAAGGATCGCCATCACGAGGATGCCGAGCAGGCTCACGCCGATCTGAGCGCTCGGATGGCTGATCCCGAGCACCGCGAGCGAGACGAGGGAGCCGATCAGGCAGGTGAGGCCGAACCAGTGAGCAGCCTGGGCCAGGGCACGCCCGACCGAGGTACCGACCAGATGGTCGGGGAGGCCTAGGGTCATTGCCGCTCCGTTCTCCGTCGATTATCGCATCCGCCGGACTCCTTCTTGCGTGAAGGGTCGCGAATCGAGGTTCGCGCGAGCGTTGAACGTCGATCTGCGACACCTCAGCGGATGGCGGGGGTTCAGAACAGGGTCGGGTGCAACTCAGGAGGGAGCTCGCCGGCGATGAGCATCCCGTAGCCTGGCCCGGGCCGGCTCGGGAATGCCGGGACGGCGGCCGGGCGGGCGAGCGCACGGGAGCGGACACCGCCGGTGACGGGGTCCTCGATTCCGTGCTCGAGCCCGTGGGCCCGGATCAGCGGCTTGATGCGAAGGGCGAGCCATTGCCGGTAGCCCTTGGGGGCGTAGGCGTTGCGGCCGTAGAGCTCGTGGTAGCGCGGCACGAGGTCGGGGTGGTCCCTCGCGAGCCACTGCATGAACCAGTCGCGCACTCCCGGCCGCAGGTGCAGGGCCGTGTACATCACGTCGGAGGCCCCGGCGGCCTGTGCCTGGCGGAGGGCATCGTCGAGGTGGGCGCGGGTGTCGGTGAGGAACGGCAGGATCGGCATCATGAACACGGAGCAGCGGAGGCCGCGCTCCCTGATCGCGGTCACGGTGGCGAGGCGCGCTGCCGTGGACGGCGTGCCCGGCTCGACCGCGGACTGCAGTTCGTCGTCGTAGATCGCGATCGAGAGGGCGAGGTCGACGGGCACGAGCGTGCTCGCCTCGACGAGCAGGTCGAGGTCGCGCCGGATCAGGGTGCCTTTGGTCAGGATCGACAGCGGGGTGCCGGAGTCGGCGAGCGCCGCGATCACGCCCGGCATCAGTCGGTATCGGCCCTCGGCGCGCTGATACGGATCGGTGTTGGTTCCGAGTGCGACGGCATTGCGCTCCCAGGATGGCCTGGCCAGCTCCTTGCGGAGAACCTCGGCGACGTTGACCTTCACGATGATCTCGTTGTCGAAGTCCTTGCCCGCGTCGAGGTCGAGGTAGGTGTGCGTGTTGCGAGCAAAACAGTTGTGGCTGATGACCCCGTTCGCGATGAAATCGCCGGTCCCGGTCGTGATGTCGATCATGTCCATCGTGGTCCCCAGGTCCTCCACGGACACGACCTGGAGCAGCGCCGCGGATTTCACGGCGGCACCGGCGATGGACAGTTTCCGGTCGATCGCTGGCCCTACGAGACTGAAGAACCGAGAACGCATCGGCAGCCCGCCGGTGACCCGAACACAGCGAACGCCGTTCGGGCGCGCACCCTCCAAGACGTGATCAATTCCCAGTGCGGACAGAGACGACTGAATGTTCGCGAGGATCGTCGCGTCCTTGTTGCTGATCCGCAAAACGCCCTGCGAACACGACCCTTCGGCATCGAAGACACCGGCCAGAAACCCGGCATGCCAATCGTCGTCGGGGTCGTCAACCCAGCGGATGAGCTCCGTTATCCGGGCGAACGACGCGGCCTTGCCGGAGTAGATCGAGGTCAGGGCGCGCCTGGTGAGGGATGGTGCGGAGAATGGGCGAGTCTGCGTGACCACTCCCTCCTGTTCGAGGAACAGGCGCGAGCGGTTGAGCGCCTCGACGTCGGTCAAGGCAAGCCGGAAGAGCCGCACTTTGTTTCCGCCGCCGGCCCGACGTGGATAGTCGCGAGAGATCATCATTCCGTCACCGCGAATCATTCCGGTCAAGTACCCCCGTCGGTAGCTCGGCGCGAAGTAGTTCGGCTGTGTCGCCTGAGTCAGCCCGTTGAGCCCGAAACCCATGAGTTTGTTGTTCTCGGTCAGGTAGGGACGTTGGCCGTCCCCGCGCGTGGCGCGGGTGACGAACTTCCAGCCACGCTCGGTGAGGAAGCGATGGTCTGCGCTGGCCACGACCTCGGTTCCGTCCGCGAGGGTGACGCGGTAGCCGCGCTTTCGGGTGTCCCACGCAGCGAGCACTGTGGTTTGCACATACCGCCGGTAGGCACCGACGGTCTCCGTGCCCATGATCGCATCGCCAACCCTGACCTGCCAGAGCGGCTTCTGCCGCCCGTCGGCCATCAGGATGAGTGTTTCCGGACTCAGGCAGTATGTACACGCATGAGAGCAGCCCCGGTAGGGGTTGATCGTCCAGCCGAACGGCATGGCGCTCTGGCCGGGCACCCGGTTGAGCGCGGACTTGGCCAGGATCTCGTGGAAGGTGATCCCCGCGAACTCGGGCGTCCGCACGCTCCGCACCAGGTTGTTCAGCCGGGCAAGGCCGGGAAGCGCTCCCGCCTGTTCCGTCGTGAGTTCCTGCCCGCTCCACCGCATACCCACATTCGAACACACGTTCGATATCTGCGCAAGGGTGGGGCGGCATCCGCCCTCACCGATTCGACGGAGATTTTGTCTAGAACGGGCCGAAACCGCACGCTCACGTCAAAAAAACTCACAAACTCCGTCGAATTCGTCAGGGGTTGGTGAGGTGCAGGGTCGCCGCGGTCGCGGCGAGGGATGCCGCGGCACGGGCGGGGTCGTCCGACAGGGTCGTGCCGAGGCTCGGGATCAGTTCGCGGAGGCGAGGCTCCCAGGCGGGGTACTGCTCGGGGAAGCAGCGCTGGAGCAGGTCGACCATGATCGGAGCCGCGGTCGACGCCCCGGGGGACGCGCCGAGCAGGCCGGCGATGCTGCCGTCGGCCGAGGTGATGACTTCGGTGCCGAATTGCAGCACGCCGCCTTCCTTCGGGTCCTTCGTCATGACCTGCACGCGCTGGCCCGCGGTGATGAGCTCCCAGTCGGCCATCTTCGCCGTCGGCATGAACTCCTGCAGGGCCTTGAGCTTGGTGGCGCGGGAGGCGAAGACCTCTCCGAAGAGGTACTTCATCAGGCCGACGTTGTGCCGGGCGACGGCGAGCATCGGGCCGATGTTGTGCCCGCGTACCGAGAAGGGAAGGTCGAACCAGGTGCTCGACTTGAGGAACTTGGGGGTGAACCCGGCGAAGGGTCCGAAGAGCAGAGAGGCCTCTCCCTCCACGTGCCGGGTGTCGAGGTGCGGAACCGACATCGGCGGCGCGCCGACGGCCGCCTTGCCGTAGACCTTCGCCTGGTGCTCGGCGACGACCGCAGGATTGGTCGTGCGCAGGAACTGGCCGCTGATCGGGAAGCCGCCGAAGCCTCGCACCTCGGGGATGCCGCTCTGCTGCAGCAGGGCCAGCGCACCGCCTCCGGCACCCACGAACACGAAGCGCGCCTTGACCGTGCTGGGGTGCCCGCCGACGAGACGCCGGAGGTTCAGGCGCCAGGTGCCGTCGGTCAGCTTCTTCACGCCGGTGACCTGCTGGTTGACGTGGACGCCGACGCCCTTGGTTGCGAGGTCGTCGAAGAGGTAACGGGTGAGAGCTCCGAAGTCGACGTCGGTGCCCGACTCGATCCGGGTCGCGGCGATGCGCTGGTTCTTCGGCCGGTTCTTCGTGAGCAGCGGGGCCCAGGTGCCGATGACAGCCGGATCCTCGCTGTATTCCATCCCGTGGAACAGCGGCTGGTCCTTGAGCGCCGCGAACCGTTTGCGCAGGTACTCGACGTTGGACTTGCCGTGCACGAACGTCATGTGCGGAGTCGAGTTGATGAACTTCGTCGGCTCGGGCAGGACGCCGTCGATGACCAGGGACGACCAGAGCTGGCGGCTGATCTGGAACTGCTCGTTGATGCTCACGGCCTTGTCGGCGGTGACGCTGCCGTCCTTCGCCTGGGGCATGTAGTTGAGCTCGCACAGGGCGGCGTGTCCTGTCCCCGCGTTATTCCAGGGGTTCGAGCTCTCCTGGGCGACCTCGCCGAGTCGCTCGTAGACCTCAATGCTCCAGTCGGGCTGCACCTGTTTGATCAAGGTGCCGAGAGTGGCGCTCATGACGCCGCCCCCAATGAGTACGACATCAACCTGCGCCATTGGATTCACACGTTCGAGTGTAACGCCGCGCGCCCGGGCGCCTGACCGCGTCCCCATCCCGTTGATCACCCCGTTCGGGCAGCGAGACAAAGCCCTTAAACGGGCAATGAACTGTCAGACGATACTCCTGCGTAACATATTTGTCGAACCCCCCCTATAGGGTGGGTTCGTGCATTCGTCCGGCTCGCGTACAGGTCTCGTCCTCGGCATCATCGCCCTGGCGCTGCCCGTCCTTGCCCTCGGCGCTTTTGTCAGCCTCTTCGCCCTTCAGGTACCGGGAGGTCAGACCGTGAACCCGCTCGCGACGACGACGTTCTATGTCAACCCGTCGTCGTCGGCATCACAGGCCGCAGCGGCTGCAGCCGAACGGTCCGGGGCAAGTTCAGCCGAAGCGACCGCCCTGAACCGGCTCGCCGACCAGCCGGCGGCGATCTGGCTGACACCGGAAAAGTATCCGCTCGACACGGTCGGTGCCGAGGTCGCGACGATCACCGACGCCGCGGTCAAAAAAGGGAAGACCGCCGTCTTCGTCGTCTACGGAATCCCCAACCGGGACTGCGGCAACTTCTCCGCCGGCGGGCTCTCGGTACTCGAATACCCCGGCTGGGTTCAGGCGATCGCAACGAGCCTGACGCTGCGCGAGGCCGTGGTGATCCTCGAGCCCGACGCGCTCAGCCTCGCCACCCAGTGCAACAACGTCGAAGAGCGGGTACACGAGGTGCACACCGCCGTCGACCTCCTCGCGCCGACGCGGGCCACCGTCTATCTCGACGCCGGCCACTCCGAATGGATCGCCCCGTCCGCCATGGCCGGGCTGCTCAACCGCTCCGGCATCGCATCCGTGCGCGGTTTCGCCACCAACGTCTCGAATTACATGGACTCAGCGGCCGAGCACACGTACGCACAGCAGCTCTCCAGCCTCACCAACGGCGCCCACTACGTCATCGACACCTCCCGCAACGGCGCGGGCTCGAACGGCGAGTGGTGCAATCCCCCCGGCCGCGCCCTCGGGGTCCTGCCCTCCGTCGTCACGAACCAGGGCGCCCAGGATGCCAACCTCTGGATCAAGCAGCCGGGCGAGAGCGACGGAACCTGCAACGGCGGCCCTACCGCTGGGGACTGGTGGAACGCCCAGGCACTCGCGCTCACAAGGGCCGCCGGATGGTAGGCCCCGGTGCCGGCGCACCACACTTCGACAGCACACCGTTCATTGTTCGATTTCGGTCGCAGGCCGATCCAGCTAGGAGATAGATATGGAAACAACGGAGAGTGAGCGACGCGTTGCCGTCATCATCGAGGACGACGACGATATCCGTCATCTCCTCGAGGCCGTTCTGACCCAGGCCGGTTTCGACGCGATTGCGACGAGCAACGGTGTCGACGGCGTGCGCGCGGTGCGAGCGTACGACCCGATCGTCACGACCCTCGACGTGAGTATGCCGGGCATGGACGGCCTGGAGACGGCGAAGCGCATTCGCGCCTTCAGCTCGACCTACATCGTGATGCTCACCGCGCGCGACGAGGAAATCGACACCCTCCAGGGCCTCGAGGCCGGCGCCGACGACTACATGACCAAACCGTTCCGCCCGCGCGAGCTGCGCGCCCGGATCGACGCGATGATGCGACGCCCCCGCCAGGCCCTCGTCTCACCGTCCTCGACCTATGCGGATGCCGCAGCCGCGGACGGCTCCGACGACTCCGGTTCCCAGGCCTACCCGGCCTACCCGGCCGCTCCAGCCGAGCATGCGGCCGCAGAGCACTCCGGCGCCGAGTACGCTCAGGCCGCATCCGCGTCAGAGTATGCGCCCGCGCCGCCGGTCGAATACCGGCCCGCTGCCTCGGCTCCGCAGTACCAGCAACCGCCCGCCGCGCAGCCGACGACGTACCAGCAGGCGGCGCAGCAGGCTCAGGCCCCGCAGTACCAGCAGGCTCCGCCGACCCAGCAGGCTCCGCCGACCCAGTACCAGCAGGCCCCGCCCGCGCAGGCCGTACCGCTTGCGCAGTACCAGCAGGCCCCGCCACCCGGCTACGTCGTCGCGCCGTCGGGTTGGGCACCGGCCCCGATCGAGTACACGCCTGCGCCCCCGCAGGGCTGGGTGCCCGCACCGAGCCCTGCGGCTCCCCCGGTGGCCCAGCCGCCGGCATCCACCCCTTCGAACGCGCTGGCACTCATCGAGCCGCAGGCCCCGGTTCCGGATGCAGCGGACTGGATGGAGCACAACGGCCTGCGCCTCAGCCCGGAGATGCGTCTCGCAGTGCTCGGCACGGCGGAGCTCGACCTCACCCGCACCGAATTCGACCTGCTCGCGGCTCTGCTCGACTCCAAGCGCCGGGTGCGCAGCAAGGCCGACCTCGCGCTCCTGTTGCGCGGCGAAAGCTACGTGACCGCGTACTACGTGAACGAGGCCGACAAGCGTGCCGTCGAGGCGCACATGGGCAACCTCCGCCGCAAGCTCGGCGACAGTCTCACGACCCCGCGGTGGCTCGAGACCGTGCGCGGTGTCGGCTACCGGCTGGCGGCCTCCGAAGACGACTGAGGTTCGGCTCTTCGCCGAAGCCGTGCAGGGGCGGGCCTGAGGCCCGTCCCTGCTTCAGTGTTGCGCGCGTTGCGCGGGGAATTCCCAGCGGCGCGGCGGCGCCGCATGGTCACCGTCATGGGACTGCTGCCCGTGGTGGGCCTGTTGTTGCGCTTGCTGCTCCTGCCAGGCCTTCTGCGTGCGCTCGGCATCTTCTGCCGTGGTCGCCAGCACGGCGAGTTCGGCACAGGTCGCTTCCCCGACCTCGATGAGACGCGGAAGGTGCCGCAGGCAGCCGGGCACGTCATTGCGCGCCAGCGCAGTGTGCACGAGGGCAGCGGTCGCTTCGAGCACGACGGCTCCCACCATCGTGCTCGTCGACCGGATGCTGAGGAGGACGACGTGCGCTTCTTCGAGGTCCGGCCGGGCGAGGGACTCTGCGAGCCGCTCGGCCCGGCTCGGCCACAGGGCGACGAAGTCGCGCAGGAAACGGTGGCGCAGCGAGGTGTCGCCGCCCACCTGGTTGAGCAGCGTCTCGAGCGCCCCGTCTTCGAGTAGAGCGATCACACCCGGTAGCCCCGGTGTCGCTTGACGAGCGTGCCGAACATGGTGAGGGTCTGGATGATCGTGGTGACTCCGAGGATTGGCCAGCCGATCCAGAGCACCGTCGACTGCGCGACAACGGGCAGCTGCAGCCAGATGAAGACCATCGCGGCGAAGAAGGCCGTCGCGAAGATGAGTGGGAAGAGGAAGGCGTTGCCGGACCCGCGCTCGGCCTTGGCCTGCTCCGCCCAGTTGTCGACCTGTTTGTTGCTCGCGAACTTCGTCCAGGCCCTGAGGAAGTGTCCGATTCGCACCCACATGTAGATCTCGGCGGGGAACCACGCCAGCGCAAAGAAGAAGTCCCGCCCGTTGCGGTTCTTCATCGACCAGGCCGTGCGGAAGTTGAGCATCAGGGCGACGAGGGGCGGGATCAGCCAGATCGGGCTGAACACGAAGGCATTGATCGACAGGGACGCGGCGAGCAGCACGATGAACAGGCCGCGGGTGATGATGTTGACGGCCATCGAGAAGTTCTCGAGCCAGCGGAGGCGGAGATTGGGGTGGAAGGGCTGGCCCTTGGTGTCGCCGCGCTGGCCGGGCCACATCAGCTCGATGGCGCCGAAGTTCCATTTGACCTGCTGGGCGTCGAGGCCGCGCAGGGTCGTCATGCCGCCGACGTTGGCGCGGGCCTGGGCGCTGATCTTGGTCAGGTACCCGGCGCTCTTGATCTGCAGGGAGAGGAGGGAGTCCTCGACCTCGCTGTCCTTCACCCAGGGGGTGGACTGCTTGCTGTCGATCATCACCTCCTGGAGGGTCCGGATCGAAAAGATCGAGAACTGGCCGCCGAGCACGGCCATGTTGCGCCCGCGGAGCATGTTCTGCATGTTGAAGGCGGCGAACTGGGTGCGCTGGCCGGCAATGAGGAACTTGCCCATTGTGCCGTCGATCTGGCTGTCGTCGATGCTGTAGATGGCGGAGATTCCGCCGACGCGGGTGTCGGACGAGATCTCGGCCTCGAGGTGCCAGACGGCGCGGGGGTCAGCGGTGGTGTCTCCGTCGACGCCGAGAAGGTAGTCGCAACCCTCGATGAGCGAGAAGCCGTAGTTGAGCGCACCGACCTTCTTGTCGGGGTTCTCCCCGATGTCGTGGATGAAGATCTCGGTGAACTGCTCGATGCCATCGGTCATCCGCATGTGCGGGCCGGCGTAGTGGCTGGCGATCTCGACCGTGTCATCCGTCGTGTTGTTCACGACGACGTGGATCACGTCCGGAAGGCGGGTCTGGGCGAGCAAGGAATCCAGGACCGAGGCGATGGAGTCGGCCTCGTTGTATGAAGGAACGATGCACCCGATGGTCGGGCGGAACACGGGCAGAGCGTCGACGATTTCCGTGAAATCGTTCGCGTAGGCCGCGAGGGAAGGGTCAACCGGGGGCTGGGCCTTGACATACGGGGAATTCTGGGGGTTCTCGTTCACAGGTCTAACTCTGGCATCCGAAGCGCAACTTTTGCCACATCCCCGGTCAAGGTCTCCGCAAGATAAGCTCAAGCGAAGCCCCCTGAACGGGTGTGAACCACACGATCCACGGGAGTCCTCATGCCTGCTCGTTCCCTCTCACGAGTGCTTCCCGCACTTGGTCTGGGTCTTCTGCTCACTGCGGGTCTGAGCGGATGCGGCCAGGCACCCTGGTCGACGGGTCTCGCCTCCTCGAGCACGCCGACGGCGACGTTCTCGGTGGCACCGATCATTCCGGTGATCAACGATCTCGCGACCGGTTCGACAACCCGCAACCTCAGGGCCGGAGACGTCACCCTCGCCGTCAACTACTGGTCGACGCTCAACATCGGCGAGTGGACTCCCGCCGCGAACAAGCCGATCAGCTTCTCGCTGATCGGAACCCTCGGCACGGACGACGGCCAGGCCGTCTACCTCTCCCGGGTGAGCGTCGTCGCTTCGGTCAAGGGCCCCGGCGGCCCGCTGACCGCCCCGCCCGCCTCGGTGGACCAGGCCTCGATCGCACCCGGCTATCTGATCAAGACGCCGTACAGCTACAGCCAGACGTTCATCCTGCCCGCCGTCGATCCCGCTGCGACGAGCATCACGCTGGCATTCACCTACGAGGTCCTCGTGCAGTCGACGCCGACCTCAGCGGCCTTCGCCAAGTCGACGGCGAGCGACGAGATCACCGTCGCACTCACCCCCGCCGGATAGTCCCCGGCCGGGTGGATTCCGCGACGGGGTCCGTCGGGTTTCAGACGGCTTCTGAGACGACCGTGATGTCGTTGCCGCCGCCGCGCTTGAGTGTGCGGATGGCCTCTGTCACGGCCGACGTGAGCACGCCGAGCTCGTAGCCGTGGTCGAAGGTGTCCGCGATGGCGAAACTCGCGGTCAGGCGGATCCGAAAGGAGTCCGTGACCGGTTCGTCGACAAGCGCCGTCTGGATGCGTTCGGTGATGCCCCGTGCCTCCGTTGCGGACGAGACACTCACCAGAATGAGGAAGCTGCCGGCGGCGGGGTGCCCGATCAGGGCCATCACAGGCGAGCTGTACCGCAGCGTCTGGGCGAATCGGGCTATGGCGGCGTCACCGGCGGTGCGCCCGAAGGCGGTGTTGATCTCCGGGAGGTTGTCGATGTCGGCACCGATCACGGCGAGTCCGAGCTGCCAGCGGTCTGCCCTCTCGATGTGGTCGGTCGCGGCCTGCACGAAGGCGCTCGATGTCATCACACCCGCGGCAGAGTGGATGCCATCGGTGAAGTCCCCGACGGCGTTGTTGCCGAGCTTCTCCGCGCGGAGGATCGAAATGGCGATGGAACCGACCACGATCAGCGACATATTGACGATCGACGCGGATCCAGTGCCGAAGAACCGGGAGAAATCCCGGTCATCGGTGCCGAGAGCGACGAAGGCGACCACTCGCGCCGACGTGTAGATCGCGACGATCCAGAGGCTCAGCCCCAGGATCCTGCCGTTGATGTTCCTGCCGAGCCTGCCCCGCAGCGCCTCGGAACCGCCCAGGGCGCCGAAGGCGGCCATGGCAACCCAGGTCACGGCTGATGCACCCCAGGCGTCTCCTCCTGGCGCTGTGATGAGCGTCCAGATCGCGACGACCGCGCCGGCTGCCCCGACGGTCCAGAGCAGGGACTCCCGCGAGTTGTAGACGCGCGACCCGCTCCAGAACGCACCGGACACCACGACAAGGCCGACGTTGCCGACAATGAGGCCCCACCAGCTCGATGCCCCGATGATCGCCACACCGTAGCCGAAGGCGACGGCGATTCCCGCGATGAAGGCGAGGCTCCAGAGTTTTCCCGCAGGGTCATTGCGGTTGAGGGCTGTGTTGAGGATGAACGACACCCCGCAGAGCACGACGATGAGCGCGCTGACGATAAAGAGCGTGGTTGAGTCCAAGTGCTGGCCCCCTTCTGCGGGTCAGTCTATCGGCTGGCGACCGACGTCAGGGGGAGCGTGAAGACCACCACCGAACCCTTTCCCTTGGTGGATTCGAGGCGCAGGTCTCCGCCGTGCTTGCGCATGATGTCCCTGCTGATGCTCAGCCCGAGCCCGGTGCCGTGCACACTGGAATTCCGTACGGAGTCCGCGCGGTAGAACCGGTCGAAGAGTTTGGTCTGTTCCTCTGCCGTCATGCCCCTGCCGGTGTCCGAGATCCGCAGCAACGCGAGCCCGTCATCGACGGCCAGGGTGACACCGATCCGCCCGGCATCGACGTTGTACTTGATCGCGTTCGAGAGCACGTTGTCGACGACCTGCCGCAACCGGAACGCATCCGCTTCGACCGTGACAGCGGGAAGGGCGTCGACATCGAATCCGATGCTGCGCTTGGCGGCTGACGGGCCCGCGGACTCGAGGGCGTCCGTGACGATCCCGGCCAGGTCGCACGGGGCGACGTTGAGCAACGGCTCGTGCTTGGAATCACTCGCATCGGTCAGCAATCCGGAAACCATCTCGAGCAGTCGGTCGGAGTTCTTCGACGCGACCTCGAGCATGCCCCTGGTCGACGGGTCGAGCCGTTCGTCGTCGAGAGCGAGCTCGAGGTAGCCGAGGATGGAGGTGAGTGGGGTGCGCAACTCGTGCGACACCGAGGCGACGAGGTCGTCGCGAGCCTGGATCGCCCTGACTTCCGCGGTGACGTCTCGCGAGACCATCACACCGCCGTCGTAGTCGCCGTTGTCGTCGATGATCGGCCGCGCGGAGACCAGGAGAGCCGCCTGCTGCTGACCTGGTTCGCCGACCCAGACGGTGAGGCGGTCGATGGTCTCCCCGCGGAGCGCCCGGGAGTAGGGTCGGTCGCTCTCGGCGTACGCGGTCACTCTGTCCTCGTGGAAGACCGTGCTGACCACTGCCGGCCGGTTGTCGCTCGTGCCGTAGAGGGCGAGCAGCTCGCGCTGGGCACGGTTCAGGAAATTCGCTGTCGAGGTGCGATCGAAACCGACGACCCCGAAGTCCACCGCATTGAAGAGTTCGTCGAGGGTCTGCTCCTGTCGGCGGGAACGGCGCAGGGCCGACTCGAACAGGCCGGCCTGCTGGGTGAGGAGCACGCGCTGGGCCGCTGCGCGTTTTGTCGTCAGGTGGGTCGTCACCGCGACGAAGCCCAGCATGGCCGGGATCATCGCGAGCTGGGGCACGTCGGCCAATGAAATGGGCACGGAACGGAACAGGGTCCCGCCCCAGATCATGACGGCGGCCAGGATGACGCTGCCCGCTGCACCCCTCGCTCCGAAGTGCGTCGAGAGCCAGATCACGGGAAGCACCAGCAGGAAACTCGCGCCGATGGCCGCCTGGGCCTGCCAGATCAGGACGATCGCGATGATGTCGACGACGGGCAGCAGGATGATCCAGTACTTGGAGTGGTCGCTCCACGTGACGAGGGCGCTGACGGCCGTGACGATGAAGATCAGGAGCACGCCGAGGAAGAACATCGGGGCGCTCAGTCGCTGGATCGCGGTGAGCCCGGTGACGGCGACGAGGAAGAGGGTCGCGCCGGCGAGGAGGAGTTGGGAGAGGAAGACGGAACGATCGAGGCGCGACGGATTCGACCTCACCGCGCGGTTCGTCCCGGTCTCACTCATGGACTGAGACTATCGGTCAGGGTGCCGGGGCTGCAGCAGGTGCCTCTGCGGCAACGGGCGGTTCGATCGCGAGGTCGACCGCGGGGAGGACCGCGGGTACGACCGCAGGGACGACCGCGGCGGCTCCGTAGCGCTCGAGACGGGACAGGGTCTTCTCGAAGCTCTCCGGAACGCCGTAGTGGAATCCCTGGGCGCTGCGGATGCCGATGGCCGCGAGGTGCCTGACCATCGCCTCGTTCTCCACGCCCTCGACGATCATCGAGTACTCAAGGTTGTCGCCGAAGCCCTGCAGGGCGGTGAGCACCTCGCGCTGGCGGATGTCGTCGAGGTCGTCGACGAGGCTGCGGTCGATCTTGAGAATGTCCATGGGCATCCGCACGAGTGCGTCGACCGAGGAATCCTGGGAGCCGTAGTCGTCGAGGGCGATCAGCAGCCCCAGGTCGCGCAGCCGGTCGGCCTGCGAGCGGATGGCGGGGGTCACCCGTGCGACCGAACGCTCGTTGAGCTCGAGGCAGAGTGAGATTCCCGGGTACCGCCCGGCGAGGTCTTCCATGAAGGTACCGACCCGGTCGGGCACGATCTGCCCGGCCTCGACGTTGATGGCCATGCACGTGACCCGGGGTTCGACGAGGCGGAAGTCGGCGGCCGCGGCCATGGCCTTCACGGCGACCTGCCGGGTGAGGGCGTCCATCCGGCCGAGTCCCTTGGCCTTCTCCACGATGGACGGCGGCGACAGCGGGCCGAGAACGGGGTCGTTGTAGCGGACAAGTGCCTCGAACGCCCAGATCTGGCCGGTGACGAGGCTGACGATCGGCTGGAACGCGAGTTCGAGGAGGTCCTCATCGATGGCGTGCGCGATGATGTCGTTGATCTGGGAGGAGCGGTGGCTCGAGATGTTGATACTGCTCTCGTTGGCCGGTCCGCCGCGACGCCGCGACTTCTTGATCGCGAGCATGGCCCGGTCGGCGTCCTGCACGAGCTGGGAGACATCCATCTCCCGGTGGGCCGAATAGGCAAGACCGATGCTGAGCGTCGGGGTGTAGCTGCTCGAGCCCAGAGTGAGCGGCTGCACGGAGGTCTCGAGGATGCGTTCGGCGATCTCCTTCGCCTCGCCGAGAGAGGCCAGGTGAGTGAGGATCACGACGAATTCGTCGCCGCCGACCCGAGCGACGACGTCGCTCGGTCGCACGACCATGCGCAGCCTGCGGCCGAGTTCCCTGAGCAGGTCGTCTCCGCTCTGGTGCCCGTGCCGGTCATTGAGACGCTTGAAATCATCGAGGTCCAGGAACAGGACGGCGAGGGCCTCCGAATAGTCACGGTGGTCGTTGATGTTCGCGAGCGCCGTCTGGAAGGCCCGGTAGTTCGGCAGGCCGGTGAGGGGGTCGGTGTTGGCGCGGGCGGTGAGGCCGCCGATGTTGTAGTGGGCGCTCATCGCTAGTTCGGCCGCGCGGGCGAGGGCGTTGAGTGCGCTCCTGTCGTCGGCGGTGAAGACGCCACCCATCGGCTCGCGGCCCGCGACGACGAACCGGGTGTCGGACTCGGACAGCAGGATGGGGGCGCTGATCTCCCCGACGCGCGCCGCGTGGTCGCGCACGGCGACGTACTCAACGCCGATGGTCGTCCGCACGGCCTCGTGAAGCAGTGCGAGGACCCGGGAGGTAGCCTCGGCATCGTCCTCAGGCCCGGACTGGACACGGCCGGCGGAGATGTCCTCGCGCCCGGCGGCGCCGAGCGCCGCAGCGCCCGTGATGAGTCCGGTGAGCCGGCTGCGCATCGTGACGACGCGGCCGATGAGCTTGATCCCGACGCCGACGAGGGTGAAGGCGAGCAGGGTTGCAATCACGAACACGATCGGGTCCCGGCTGACGGCCAGGCCTGCGTCGTGGAAGACCACGACGAGCGCGGACAGGAGTGCACAGCCGAGCACCATCAGCGCCAGCCGCGCCGGCGCGATCAGGGGGCCGGTGCGGTTCGCGATCGGCCGGACCAACACCATCCGCAGGTATTCGATGATCGCGACGAGCGCGACATACGCGGCGCCGGCGCAACCGGCGGCGAGATAACTGGGGAGGCCGAAGGCGGTCGCGTCTGCGAGGACGGCGACGGCCGCGGCACTACCGGTTCCCGTGAGTCCGGCACTGTAGAGGGCGACGTCGACGCGTCGGGAGCGCACCAGGACGATGAGCAGCACTCCGAGGACGATGGCGCCGGCCGCGGCCAGCGGGCTGACGACGGTGTAGAGCACGGGCAGCACCAGGATGGGCAGGCTCACGACGGGGCTGCGATGCCGTTCAGGGCCCAGGCGCACCCAGCAGACGTTGAGCGCTGCGGCGCAGAAGACACCGGTGGCGGCGACCCACCAGGCGGACCCCGGCTGACCGGTCAGCGACAGGATCGCGGAGACCACGACGACGCCGGCGATGGTCGCGAAGAGTGCGATGATCACGCGCCGCACGCCCTCTGAAACGCGATACCCGCCCATGGTGTTCCACAGTAGTGCACGCGGTCCGGCGGTCGCCTCCGCGACCGGAAAAGTCACCGTCGGTCAGGACGCGAGCAGGTCCGCGGCGACGAGTTCGGCGATCTGGACGGCGTTGAGCGCGGCGCCCTTGCGCAGGTTGTCGTTGGTGATGAACAGGGCCAGTCCACGCCCATCCGGCACTCCGGGGTCCTGGCGGACCCGACCGACGAAGCTCGGGTCCTTGCCTGCGGCCTCGAGCGGAGTGGGGACGTCCGTGAGCACGACGCCCGGAGCATCCTTGAGCAGCTCGAGCGCACGGGCGACCGAGAGCGGGTTCGCGAATTCGGCGTTGATGGACAGGGAGTGGCCCGTGAAGACCGGCACCCGCACGCAGGTACCCGAGACAAGCAGGTCGGGCAGTTCGAGGATCTTGCGACTCTCGTTGCGCAGCTTCTTTTCCTCGTCCGTCTCGAAGAGTCCGTCGTCGACGATCGAACCGGCGAGCGGAACGACGTCGAAGGCGATCGGGCGCACGTACAGCACGGGTTCGGGCATCGGGACGGCGGACCCGTCGTGGACGAGCTGGAGGAGGTTGTCGCTGTGCGCGGCGGCGCGGATCTGGCTCGCCAGTTCCTGGGCACCGGCGAGGCCGCTGCCGGACACGGCCTGGTAGGTGCTCACGATCAGGCGCTGCAGCCCGGCTTCGTCGTGCAGGACCTTGAGCACGGGCATCGCGGCCATCGTGGTGCAGTTCGGGTTCGCGATGATGCCCTTGACCGCGTGGTGAATGGCTTCGGGGTTGACCTCGCTGACGACGAGGGGAACGTCGGGATCCATGCGCCAGCCGGAAGAGTTGTCGATCACGGTGACGCCCGCAGCGGCGAACCGAGGGGCCTGGATCTTGGACAGGGTCGCGCCCGCGGAGAAGATCGCGATGTCGAGCCCGGTCGGGTCGGCCGTCGCGGCGTCTTCGACGACGATCCGATCGTCCTTCCAGGGCAGGGTGGTTCCGGCCGAACGTGCAGAGGCGAAGTAACGGATGCCCGCGACCGGGAAGTCCCGCTGCTCGAGCAGGTGCCGGACGACGGCGCCCACCTGGCCGGTTGCGCCGACGACTCCGATGTGGATTCCTGCTGTGCTGCTCACGATTTCTTCCCTAGTATCTGTCTGTCGTGCTGTCTAGCGTGCTGGCTGTCGGTCTGATTGCGGGTGGGGCGGCTCAGCGGCCGGTGCCGCCGTGCACGACGGCTTCGGCGTCGTCGTCGAGGTCGAACGCGGTGTGCACGACCCGAAGCGCCTCGTTGATGGTGTCTGCGCGGGTGACGACGGAGATGCGGATCTCGCTCGTCGAGATCATCTCGATGTTGATCCCGGCCTCGTAGAGGGCGGCGAACAGCTTCGCGGAGACACCGGTATTGGTGCGCATGCCGGCGCCGACGAGGGCAAGCTTGCCGATCTGGTCGTCGTACTGCAGGCTCGCGAACCCGACATTGCCCCGCTCGTTGGTCAGCGCGGTGAGGACCCGCTGTCCTTCCGACTTCGGCAGCGTGAAGGAGATGTCGGTCAGCCCGGTGGCGGCGGCCGACACGTTCTGCACGATCATGTCGACGTTGGCGTTGGTGTTCGCGACGATCTTGAAGATCTGCGCGGCCTTGCCGGGGATGTCGGGAACGCCGACGACGGTCACCTTGGCCTCGCTGAGGTCGGCGGCGATCCCGGCGATGATGGGCTCTTCCACTTTTTCTCCGATCAGGGATTCGGTCGTGCTGGTAACGGGGGGCGTTCCGACGGTTCCGTCCGGGAGCGCGGTCGCCGGGTCGGTCGTGTCGGGGTTGTACACGATCGTGCCGAGATTGTTGTTGAACGAGGAGCGCACGTGCAGGGTCACCCCGTGCCTGCGGGCGTATTCAACGGCCCGGATGTAGAGGACCTTTGCGCCGGCGGCGGCGAGCTCGAGCATTTCCTCGCTCGAGATGCGGTCGAGCTTGTGCGCCCGGGGTACGACGCGCGGGTCGGCGGTGAACACGCCGTCGACATCCGTGTAGATCTCGCAGATGTCGGCGTTCAGTGCGGCAGCGAGGGCGACGGCTGTGGTGTCCGAACCGCCGCGGCCGAGGGTCGTGATGTCCATCGTGTCGCGGTTGAAGCCCTGGAAGCCTGCGACGATCGCGACGGCGCCCTCGTCGAGGGCCGAGCGGATGCGACCGGGCGTGACGTCGACGATACGTGCGGCGCCGTGGTGCGCGTCGGTGATCATGCCGGCCTGGCTGCCGGTGAAGGAGCGGGCGTCGTAGCCCATGCTCTTGATCGCCATGGCGAGAAGGGCCATGGAGATGCGTTCACCCGCGGTGAGGAGCATGTCGAGCTCGCGTGGTGCCGGGATCGGGGTGACCTGGTGGGCGAGGTCGAGTAGTTCGTCCGTGGAGTCGCCCATCGCGGAGACGGCGACGACGACCTCATTACCGGCCTTGCGGGTGTCGACGATGCGCTTGGCGACGCGCTTGATGCTTTCGGCGTCTGCGACGGATGATCCGCCGAACTTCTGCACGATCAAGCTCACGTGGCGCTCCTGGGGGTTCGGGTCTGCGGGCATGGCGGGCATAGCCCCTCTCCCATCCTAAATGCTGATGTATTCGACACCGGCAATGTGACGCCACGCACGGGAGGGTCGGGCTGGCGCGCGGCCCGGGTCAGTTCGTGACGGTGCGGCGGCCCTCGAAGGCACGGCCGAGGGTGACCTCGTCGGCGTACTCGAGGTCGCCGCCGACGGGCAGGCCGGAGGCGAGCCGGGTGACCGTGATCTCTAGGGTCGTCAGCAGGCGCGAGAGGTAGGCCGCCGTCGCCTCGCCCTCGAGGTTGGGGTCCGTCGCGATGATGACTTCCTGGACGGTGTTGTCGGAGAGGCGCTGCAGCAGCTGGCGGATGCGAAGCTGGTCTGGCCCGATGCCGTCGATGGGACTGATCGCCCCGCCGAGCACGTGGTAGAGACCCTTGAACTCGCGGGTGCGCTCGATCGCGACGACGTCTTTGGCCTCCTCGACGACGCAGATCATCGCGGGGTTGCGGCGCGGGTCTCGGCAGATCATGCACGTGGGCTGCTCGGAGACGTTGCCGCAGATCTCGCAGAATCGCACCTTGTCGCGCACCTCGAGGAGGACATTGGCGAGGTGGGTGACGTCGAAGCTCTCGGTCTGCAGAATGTGGAACGCGATGCGCTGCGCCGACTTGGGTCCGATTCCGGGCAGGCGGCCGAGTTCGTCGATGAGTTCCTGGACGATTCCTTCGTACATGGGTCAGTCGCCTCTGGTTCGGGGTGCCGGTTCGTACGGCTGTTCTTCGAGGAAGGTCGCGCCGAGGACCTCGCGGACGACGGATTCCCCGTAGCGCTGCTTCTCCTCGAAGGCCGGGCTGCGCCTGCCGTTCGGGGCGATAGTGTTCGGCCCGGTGTGCGTGACGTTGCGGTCGACGGGTGCCTGTTGGGCCTGGGGTGCGGGAGGCACCTGGCGCGGGGCCGACCGGTTCTGACCCTGTCGGGCCGAGCCCGCGTTGCGGTCCGGTGGGGTGTCCTCGTCCGGCGGCACGTCGCTGTCGTCGTAGGGCGGCGGTTCGTCGTCGTAAGGCGGTTCGCTCTGGCGGGCAGCGGATGCCGTCGGACGGGGTGCCGACGGCGCCGAGGCTACCGGGGCTGCCGCGGGATTACGCCGCCGTCCTGGCGACCAGGCAGAGCGCCGTCGACGAGGGTCTTGACCCCGACGGCGACA
>NZ_JASJVI010000059.1:0-23977 GCF_035019865.1 Cryobacterium sp. 10I5 | reverse complement strand
CCGCCGAAAGTAGCCGGCGGAAACAGCGACACTCGGCAGGTTTGGCGGGGGCTAGTCGAACCAGAGCGCGAGTTCGCGGGCCGCGGACTCCGGCGAGTCCGAGCCGTGCACGAGGTTCTGCTGGACCTTGGCGCCCCAGTCGCGGCCGAGGTCTCCCCGGATCGTGCCGGGCGCTGCGGTCGTGGGATCTGTCGTACCGGCGAGGGAACGGAAGCCCTCGATGACGCGTTCGCCGGCGATGCGGATCGCGAGGATCGGCCCGCTCTCCATGAACTCGACGAGCGGCTCGAAGAAGGGCTTGCCCGCGTGCTCCGCGTAGTGCTCCGCGAGAAGGGAACGGTCGGCCTGGACGAGTTTGATGTCGACGAGGGAATATCCCTTCTGCTCGATGCGTCGCAGGATCTCTCCGGAGAGGTTGCGGGCGACGCCGTCAGGCTTCACCAGGACGAGGGTTTCTTGGACCGGGGTGCTCATGAGTTCTCCTTGTTGTTGTCTAGTCTCGAGCCGGTGATCATGCAGTATGCCCACATGCCGGTGAACAGTGCGCCAACGATGAACATGGCCGGGTTGACGAACCCGGTCAGGACGATGACGGCCTGGACCATCCAGCCGATCCCGTATGACCAGTTGTAGCGGAGCAGGCCGATCGTCGCGACCATCACGAGGCAGAGCAGCGCTCCCCCGCCGAGTGCGAGCCAGGCCGGCAACGAGCCGAGCCCGAAGAGGAGCAACGCCGCGAGGAACACGATGATCGTCTCGAAGCCGAGGACGATCGACGCGAGCGACTCGCGCACCGACCGAGCACGCCGCGGGCGCGAGGCGTCGGTCACTTCTTGAGCCATTCCCTCGCGGCGGCCAGGGACAGGGCTTCGCCGACGAGGGTGATCGAGCCGGTTACGATCACGCCGCGGCGCGGAGCGTCCGCGGCCCAGGTCCTCGCGGCGTCGAGGGCGTCCGCGACGTCGTCGAAGCGGCTGACGGCATCCTCGTTCGTTCCGGCGGCAACGATGTCGGCGAGGTCGTCGACGGGGATCGCCCGGTCGGACTGCGACTGGGTGACATGGAACCGGGTCACGACGGGGGCGAGCTCCGCGACGATGCCCGCGGCGTCCTTGTCGGCGAGGATCCCGATCACGGCGACGACCTCATCGAAGTGGAAGTAGGTGCCGAGCGCCGCGGCCAGGGCGCCTGCCCCGTGCGGGTTGTGCGCGGCATCCACGAGCACGGTCGGTTCGATGCCGATGAGCTGCAGCCGGCCGGGTGAGGTGGCGGTCGCGAGCCCCTCAGTGAGGATGTCGTGGTCGAGCGGACGGGTCCCGGCGCCGAGGAAGGACTCGACCGCCGCGATCGCGACGGCCGCGTTGTGGGCCTGGTGGGTGCCGTACATCGGCAGGAACAGCTCCGAGTATGTCGCGGCCAGACCGCGCACCGTGATGAGCTGCCCGCCGACGCCGACCTGGCTGTCGAGCAGGGCGAATTCCTCGCCCTCGCTCGCGAGGGTCGATTCGGTCAGTTCGACGGCGCGTTCCAGTTCGGCCTGCACGGTTTCCACCTGCCGGGCGCTGACGACGGATGCCGCCGGCTTGATGATCCCTGCCTTGGTGCGGGCGATCTCCGCGACGGTGTTGCCGAGCCGTTTGGTGTGGTCGAGGGCGACCGGGGTGACGACGGCGACGAGGCCGTCTGCGACGTTCGTGGAGTCCCACTCTCCGCCCATGCCGACCTCGATCACGGCGACGTCGACGGGGGCGTCGGCGAAACAGGCGAAGGCGAGCACGGTGAGTGCCTCGAAGAAGGTGAGCGGTTCCTCGTTCGTCTCCGCGAGCTCGGCGTCCACCATCGCGAGGTACGGCTGGATGTCCTCCCAGTTCGCGGCGAGGTCGCGGTCGCTGATCGGTTCGCCGTCGATCACGATCCGTTCGTTGAGGCGAACGAGGTGCGGGCTCGTCATCATGCCCGTGCGCAGCCCGTACGCGCGCAGGATGCTCTCGGTGATCCGGCTCGTGCTGGTCTTGCCGTTCGTGCCGGTGATGTGGATCACCGGGTAGGTGGTCTGCGGGTCGCCGAGCAGTTCGACGACACGCCGGGTCGGGCCGAGGCGCGGTCGCGGGGCGGCCTCGCCGACCCGGTCGAGCAGGGCCGTGAAGACGGCCTCGCCCGCGTCGCGGTACTCGTCGTCTTCCGGCAGGTTCTGGTCCATCGAATCAGACATTCACGATTCCGTTCTCTCGGGCGACGGCAACGAGAACCGGCCCGTGGTTGGCGTAGTGGCCGGCCACGAAGCGCACGTAGTGCTCGACGGGGGCGCCGGCGAGCTGTTCGAGCCATTCGGAGGGCACGGCGCCCGCGAGGATGACCGGGTCGACCTCGGTCGGGGCGTGTGCGGCGAAGCGCACGGTGAGCGTTTCCGCGGCCACGTCGACGCCCGGCGCGAGGCGCAGGGTGTCGAGGTCGGCCTGGTCGAAGAAGACGAGGTCGAGGCGGATCCGGTCGGCCACGAAGAATCCGGCCGACTTGCGGGTGTCCTGAACGGCGCGGATCAGGTCGCGGGCGAAGCCCTCGGCCTCGAGCTCCGGCGTCGTGACGGTGTCGAGAAGCACGAAGCCGCCGCCCTGGAGCAGGGCGAGGGCGGGTCCCGCCGCGGCGCCTTCCGCGGATGCCGCGTCGGTGCTGCCCGCGCCGGTGCCCGCCTGCAACACGAGTTCGTACTCGCCGGCCTCGAGCGCAATGCCGCCCGCGGTCACGATCCCGTCGGTTTCGCTCCAGTCGCCGCTGCGCGCGGCCTTGATCGCGGCCTGCACCTGCTTGCCGAGCCGGGGCCCGGCAGCGCGGGCGTTGACGGTGAGGCGGGAGGTGATGCCGTAGTTCGCCGCGCTGTCTTCGGCGAGCTCGACGAGGTTCACGCTCTTCACGTTGAGCTCGTCGCGCAGGATGGCCTCGAAGGGGGCGAGCGCCGCGGTTCCGGTCGTGACGACGGTGAGCTGCGCGAGCGGCAGCCGCACGCGCAGGCCGGCCTGCTTCCGCAGCGACAGCACGGTGGAGCTGATCGTGCGGATCTGGTCCATCGCCGTGACGAGCCCGTGGTCTGACGGGAAGAGGTCGGCGTCGGGCCAGTCCGTCAGGTGCACGCTGCGACCGGCGGTCAGCCCCTGCCAGATTCTTTCGGTGACGAGCGGCAGCAGCGGGGCGGCGACCCGGCACACGGTCTCGAGCACGGTGTAGAGAGTGTCGAAGGCTTCTGTGGCGGTGCCGCCTGCGACGGCGCCGGTCCAGAACCGGTCCCGGGAGCGACGCACGTACCAGTTGGTCAGCACGTCGGCGAAGTCGCGGAGCCGGGCGGTGGCCTGGGTCGAGTCGAGGGCCTCGAGGTCGCTCGTGACGTCGACGATGAGATCGCGGGTCTTCGCGAGCAGGTACCGGTCGAGGACGTCGGTCGAGTCGGTGCGCCAGACGGCGTCGTAGCCGTTCTCCCCCGAGGCGTTGGCGTAGAGCGAGAAGAAGTACCAGGTGCTCCAGAGCGGCAGCATGACCTGGCGAGTGGCCTCCCGGATGCCCTCCTCCGTGACGATGAGGTTGCCGCCGCGCAGCACGGAGGAGCTCATCAGGAACCAGCGCATCGCGTCGCTTCCGTCGCGGTCGAAGACCTCGAAGACGTCGGGGTAGTTGCGCAGCGACTTCGACATCTTCTGGCCGTCGTTGCCGAGCACGATGCCGTGGCTCACGACGTTGGTGAACGCCGGCCGGTCGAAGAGCGCGGTCGAGAGCACGTGCAGGAGGTAGAACCAGCCGCGGGTCTGGCCGATGTACTCGACGATGAAGTCCGCGGGGTTGTGGGTGTCGAACCAGTCCCGGTTCTCGAACGGGTAGTGCACGGCGGCGAAGGGCATCGAACCGGAGTCGAACCAGACGTCGAGCACGTCCGTGATCCGGCGCATGGTGGACTTCCCGGTGGGGTCGTCGGGGTTCGGTCGGGTGAGCTCGTCGATGTACGGGCGGTGCAGGTCGGTCGGGCGCACCCCGAAGTCGGCCTCGAGCTCGTCGAGCGAGCCGTAGACATCCGTGCGGGGGTAGTTCGGGTCGTCGCTCTTCCAGACCGGGATCGGCGATCCCCAGTACCGGTTGCGGCTGATCGACCAGTCGCGGGCGTTGCCGATCCACTTGCCGAACTGGCCGTCCTTGACGTTCTCCGGCACCCAGGTGACGTCCTGGTTGAGTTCGACCATGCGGTCGCGGAACTCCGTGACGCGCACGAACCAGCTCGACACCGCCTTGTAGATCAGCGGGTTGCGGCAGCGCCAGCAGTGCGGGTAGGAGTGCTCGTAGCTGGCCTGGCGCAGCAGCCGGCCCTCGGCCTTGAGCATCTGGGTGAGCGGCTTGTTCGCGTCTGACCAGAGCAGGCCGGCGACCTCGGGCACGTCGGCGAGGAACTTGCCGCCCTCGTCGAGGGAGATGATCACGGGGATCCCGGCGGCCTCGCAGGCCTTCTGGTCTTCCTCGCCGTATGCGGGCGCCTGGTGCACGATGCCGGTGCCGTCTGCGGTCGTGACGTAGTCGGCGAGCAGGATCGTCCAGGCCTTCTGGGTGTTCCAGACGGAGGTGTCGGCGTAGTAGTCGAAGAGGCGGTCGTATGCGACACCCTCGAGCTCGCGTCCCGTGACCGTGCGGTCCACGGCAGCGGAGGCCTCCGCGGGCGTGTCGTAGCCGAGGTCCTTCGCGTAGTTGCCGACGAGGTCGATCGCGATCAGGTACTCGGCGCCGAGGACGGACACGTCCACGCGAGCGGCGTCACTGCCGGAGGCGGCCTCCTCGCGAAGCACGGTCGCGTCCGGGGTGCCGTTCGGTCCGGCCGGGACGACGGCGTAGACGATGTCCGGACCGACGGCGAGGGCGAGGTTGGTCGGCAGGGTCCAGGGGGTCGTCGTCCAGGCGAGGGCGCGCACCGCGGTCAGGCCGAGGGCTTCCGCCTTCGTGCCGACGAGCGGGAACGTCACGGTGACGGTCTGGTCCTGGCGCATCTTGTAGACGTCGGCGTCCATGCCGAGCTCGTGGTTGGAGAGCGGCGTCTGGTCGCGCCAGCAGTACGGCAGCACCCGGTAGCCCTCGTAGGCGAGGCCCTTGTCGTGCAGGGTCTTGAAGGCCCAGATCACCGATTCCATGAAGGTGATGTCGAGGGTCTTGTAGTCGTTCTCGAAGTCGACCCAGCGCGCCTGGCGGTTGACGTATCGCTGCCAGTCGTCGGTGTACCTGAGCACGGAGTCGCGGGCGACCTTGTTGAAGGCGGCGATGCCGAGCTTCTCGATGTCGGCCTTGTCGGTGATGCCGAGCTGCCGTTCGGCCTCGAGCTCGGCGGGGAGGCCGTGGGTGTCCCAGCCGAAACGGCGGTGCACGAGCTTGCCGCGCATGGTCTGGAAGCGCGGAAAGAGGTCTTTCGCGTACCCGGTGAGCAGGTGGCCGTAGTGCGGCACGCCGTTCGCGAAGGGCGGGCCGTCGTAGAAGACCCACTCCGGCGCTTCCGTGCGGTTGTCGATCGACGCCTGGAAGGTGCCGTCGGCCTCCCAGTATGCGAGCACCTCGGTCTCGATGGCCGGGAAGTTCGGCGACGGCACGATGGGAGCGGATGCGGCGAGCGCGGCCTGGTCGTGCGCTGCGGGCTGGTCGTCTGCTGCCGGGACGGGCGGGGCTTTGGGGTACACGTGCATCTCCTGGACAAAAGGGGCCGACAGGCCCTGTTCCACGAGGACGCCGACTCCGGGAAGATTCGACGCGGTACCACCTCGCTTGCCGTCTTGACGCTGTGACGACCGCTCGTTCAGAGGCTGTGACGGGCCCGACCCGTTCGGTTCTACCAGGGGCCCGTCTTGCGACGCTTCCCGTTCTTCCGAAGACTCACCGGTGATGGCCGGATCACTGTCATGCGAGCGCAATTCTATCCCGTCGGAGCAGCGAGTGCGGGAATTTCGGGCCGGACCGTGATGTTTTACGATGGGACCCGGCCCGGCCCCGCTACGCCGAGAGAGATTCCTTCCCCATGACCCCTCTGGTTCACCACTTCCACGTGCCGCGTTCGTTCGCCGTCGTCTCCGCCATCGCCCTGCTCCTGACCGGGTGCAGCGCATCCCCGAAGGCCGCGGAGAACACGACTCCCGTCTCCGGGGGCACGCTCAACTATGCCTCCGGAGACGCCGAACCGACGTGCCTCGACCCGCACGTCGGCGGCAACTATCCGCAGGCCCTCGTCGGCACCCAGTTCCTCGAGTCCCTCGTCTCCCGCGACAGCGCGGGCACGATCATCCCGTGGCTCGCGTCGAGCTGGTCGCAGAGCGCCGACGGCCTGGCCTGGGACTTCACCCTGCGCGGGAACGTGACCTTCACCGACGGGACTCCCTTCGACGCCGCGGCCGTGCAGGCGAATATCGCGCACGTGCAGGACCCGAAGACGGGGTCGTCGACCGGGTACCTCGCCGTGCGGAAGGTCGTGTCGACCTCCGTCGTCTCCCCCACCGTCGTGCGCCTGACCCTCAACGAACCCGACAGCGCCCTGCTCGAGTCGCTCAGCCAGCCGTGGCTCGCCATGGAGTCTCCGAAGGCCCTCGCCCGCAGCCAGGACGAGAACTGCGCGGCCCCGGTCGGCACGGGACCGTTCGAGGTCGCCTCCTGGGCCAAGCAGGATGCGATCACCCTGGTCAGGAACGGCGCGTACACCTCCCCGCCTGCCGATGCAGCCCACACCGGGCCCGCCTACCTCGACTCCATCGTGTGGCGGTTCATCCCCGACTCGGCGTCCCGTTACGCCGCCCTGCAGTCCGGGGCCGTCGACGTGATCGACAACGCGCAGCCTGACACGATCATGCAGGCCGAGAAGAGCAGCAGCATCCGCCACCTCGACGCGCCCCGGCCGGGCGCGTCCAACCGGATCGAACTCAACTCCGGTCGGGCCCCGTTCAACGACCCGCTCGTGCGCGAGGCCTTCGTCCGTGCCTCCGACGTCGACTCCGCCGTCTCGAGCCTGTTCCAGGGCACGGCGACCCGCTCGTTCTCTGCGCTTTCGAGCATCGAGCCGCTCGGGGTGTCCCGGCCGGACCTGTTCGGCTACGACCAGGCCGCAGCGGGCACCCTGCTCGACTCGGCGGGCTGGACCGGCCGCGACGCCGACGGCTACCGGACCAAGGACGGGGTGCGCCTCACCGTGGTCTTCCCGGTGAGCACCAACCAGTCGATCCCGGCGGAACAGTCCCTGTTCGAGCAGCTGCAGGCGACCGCGAAGACCGCCGGCTTCGACGTGGTGCTCTCGCCGCTCGACTTGTCGGCCTGGTACACCGCCCTCGGTTCGAACGCATACGACGCGGTCAGCGCGCCGTACACGAAGGTCGGCCCCGACGTGCTCCGCACCCTCTTCGACTCGGCCGGCATCGTGCCGGCGCCGAGCGGGTACTTCGCCAACCACGCCCAGGTGAACGACGCAACGGTCGACGCCTGGCTCACCGAGGCCTCCCAGACGGCGGATGCACCCAAGCGCGCCGCACTCTACGCGCAGGCACAGAACCGGGTCCTCGAGGGCTTCTACATTCTGCCGCTCTACGACCAGCAGAACCACTACCTGCTCTCCTCCGTCGTTTCGGGCACCCGGGCAATGCCGACGGTCTCGACGCCCACGTTCTACGACGCGTGGCTGAACCGGTAACGAGGTCCAGGCCGGCCGACCGCTCCCGGCCGGCCGGCCTGCGGCGCGCCCTGCTGCGGGCGACTGCCCGCCTCGGCGGAGCCGTGGTTGTGCTCTGGCTCGTCGCGACCGTCACCTTCTTCGCGATGAGGCTCGTCCCCGGCGACCCGGCTGAGGCCGTGCTCGGCGGACCGGGCTCGCAGACCTCCCCCGAGGCACTCGCTGCGGTGCGCGCCCAGTTCGGCCTCGACCAGCCGCTCCCCCTGCAGTACCTCGCCGAGCTCGGCCGCCTCGTGACGGGTGACCTCGGCCGCTCATATGCACTCCGCGTCCCGGTCGCACCGCTTCTGCTCGGGCAGCTCGGCGGCACGCTCCTTCTCGCCGTGCTCTCGCTGGTGCTCGCGTGGCTGCTAGCGATCTGCCTCGCCCTGTACTCGACCCGCGCCGGGCGCTGGGGGCGGATGCTGGGCTCGGGCCTCGAGATCGGTGCCGCCGCGCTGCCGCACTTCTGGCTCGCGAGCGCGCTCATCGTGGTGTTCAGCGGCTGGCTCGGCCTGCTGCCGCCGGTCAGCACGCCCGGTCCTGCCGGACTCGTGCTGCCCGTGCTGACCCTCGCCCTCCCGCTCGCCGGTTTCCTCGGCCAGGTGATGCGCGAGTCGATGCTCACGGCACTCGAGGCTCCGTTCGTCGTCTCCGCGCGGGCACGCGGGGAGAGCGAGGCGGGCATCCGCCGGGTGCACGTGCTGCGGCACGCGAGCCTGCCCGGGATCAGTCTCTCCGGGTGGGCGTTCGGGTCGCTGATCAGCGGGGCCGTCGTCGTCGAGACGATCTTCGCGAGGCCGGGACTCGGCCGCACGCTGCTGAACGCCGTGACGGTGCGGGACGTGCCCGTCGTGATCGGCGTCGTGCTGTTCGTCGCCGCCGCCTACATCCTGATGACCCTTCTGACCGATGTCGCCCAGCGGGTCGCAGACCCGAGGCTGCGGAGCGCATGAGCGACCTCGAGATCCAGGCCGGCCTCGCCGGCGCTGCGGCACGGCGCCCCAGGGGCGCAGGTCGCCCGGGTCCTGCTGGCGAGATGACCGGCGCCGCCGGCCGCGGATCCGGCGGCCGGAGATTCGGCCAGGGGTTCGGCGGTCGGATCCGCCTCGCTGAGGTCCTCGCAGCCGTCTTCGTGCTCTTCCTGCTTGTCGCCGCCCTCGCGCCCGGCCTCGTGGCGCCGGGAGACCCGCTCGCGATCGACCCGCGCTCGGCGTTCCAGGGCCCCTCGTGGGTGCACTGGTTCGGCACCGACGAATCCGGGCGCGACGTCTATACCCGGGTCAGCCACGGTACAGGGAGCTCGCTCCAGATCGGCGTGGCGGCGACCCTGATCGGCCTCGGCCTCGGGGCCGTGCTCGGCACCGTGGCCGGCATGCTCGGTTCGGTCGTCGACTTCACCGTGAACCGCCTGCTCGAGGTCATGTTCGCCTTCCCCGGCCTGTTGCTCGCCCTTTTGTTCATCATGATCTTCGGGCCGGGACCCGCGACGGCGACCTTCGCCGTGGGCCTCGCGACCGCACCGGGCTATGCCAGAATCATCCGGGCCCAGCTTCTGTCGGTACGTTCCTCCGCCTTCGTCGAGGCCGCGACGGTTCTCGGTCGCAGCCGCACCCGTATCCTCGTTCGGCACATCCTGCCCAACACGCTCGCGCCGCTCCTCGTGCTCGGCACCCTCGGCATCGGCCAGGCCATCATCTGGGCTGCGGCGCTCAGCTACCTCGGCCTCGGCGCCCAACCGCCGGCCGCCGAATGGGGCGCCATGCTCTCGGCGGGCCGCACCTACCTGAGCACAGCCGTCTGGATGAGTTTCTTTCCCGGGCTCTTCGTCGTGCTCACATCGATCTCCGCGACCGTCCTCGGTCGCGCCGTGGAACGCCGAATGAGGCACGCATGACCGGGGCGCAGGTGACCGGGCCCGGCTCGCTGGGAACAGTCTCCGCGGTCAGTCGAGCGGATGCCACGGCCCCGACGGGCGGGCCGGCCCTGCTGGTCCGCGGGCTCAGCGTCGGCTTCGGCAGCGTCGCCGGTCGGAATCCCCTCATCGACGATGTCTCTTTCGAGGTCGCTCCCGGGGAATGCCTCGCCATCGTCGGCGAATCCGGCTCGGGGAAGAGCCTCACGGCGCGCAGCCTGCTCGGCCTCGCCGGGGCCGGCTCGTGGCTGCGCGCCGAGGAACTCAGCCTCGGCGGGGCATCCGTGCTCGGTCTCGGCGAGGCTGCCTGGCGGCGCAGGCGCGGCCGCGACGTGGGACTCGTGCTGCAGGACGCGCTCGTGTCGCTCGACCCGCTGCGGCCGATCGGGCGCGAGATCGGCGACAGCCTGCGGCTGCACACGAACCTCTCGGCAGCCGGTCGGGCCCGGCGTGTGCTCGAGCTCCTCGCCGAGGTCGGGCTTCCCGACGGCGAGCTCCGGGTCGGCCAGCGCTCCGGTCAGCTCTCCGGCGGCCAGCGGCAACGCGCCCTGATCGCATCCGCAATCGCGCTCCGCCCGCCCCTGCTCATTGCGGACGAACCGACGACGGCCCTCGACGTGACCGTGCAGGCGCGGATCCTCGACCTGTCCGAGGAGCTGCTGCGGGCGGGGACGGCGCTCGTTCTGATCAGCCACGACCTTGCCGTTGTGAGCCGGATCGCCGACCGCGTCGCGGTGATGAGCGGCGGCCGGATCGTCGAGACCGGCGCGACCCGTGCACTTCTGACCAACCCACAGCACCGCGAGACGAAGAGGATGATCGCCGCCGTCCCGGCCGGGCGGCCCCGCGGCACCCGGCTCTCGGCGCAGGCCCGCCCGCAGCGACCGGCGCCCGTGGTCGTTCCTGCGGTCGTTCCTGCGGGCGTCAGCCCGGTCGTGCTCGAGGCTTCCGGGCTCGTCAAGAGTTTCCGGATGCCCGACCGGAGCCGGCTGCTCGCCGTCAACGACGTCTCGTTCACGCTCGACCGCGGCACGACGCTCGGAATCGTCGGGGAGTCCGGTTCGGGCAAGACCACGCTCGCCCGGCTGTTGCTCGCGCTCGAGTCCCCGGACGCCGGTGACGTGAGGGTGCACGGGGAAGCCTGGAGCCGAGTCCCCGAGCGCGCCAGACGACCCCGACGTGCGGCAGTCGGCGCCGTCTACCAGGATGCGCTCGCCTCCTTCGACCCGCGGCTCACCGTCGGCGCCGTCCTCCGCGATGCCGCCGGCTCCGCTGACCAGTCGCTCGAGCTCCTCGCCCGAGTCGGGCTCAGCGCCACCGTGCTCGGCCGCCGCCCGCTCGAACTCTCCGGCGGTCAACGGCAGCGGGTCGGCATCGCCCGTGCCCTCGCGAACCGCCCGCAGATCCTGATCTGCGATGAACCGGTGTCCGCGCTCGACATGACCGTGCAGGCCCAGGTGCTCGACCTCCTCGACGAACTCCAGCGCGACCTCGGCCTGAGTCTCGTCTTCATCTCGCACGACCTCGGCGTCGTGCAGCACGTCAGCGACCGGATCGTCGTCATCGAGAACGGAGCGGTCGTCGAGTCCGGCCCGACGGAACAGGTCTTCGCCGCGCCGGCGCATCCGTACACCCGGCGCCTGCTCTACGCCGTACCGCGCCTGCCCGCCCCCTGACCCCCAGAAGCCCGGTGGGGCCAACTCAGGAAACCTGCCCCGCGCCCCTGAAGAAACCCCGGAATCCCGAGGGTCCACCCATGCGCACCCATCGGATCTCCTGAATTAGCCCCGCAGGCAACGGTGGCAGGGCGGACGCCCCCCGAATCGCCGGTGAACGGGGCATCGGGTAGGTTGGATTAGGCCAATATTCAGGCACCTCACCGCAGACACGGTGCCGCAGACAGTGAATCGGAGAAACATGACGATCCCGAACGTTCCGGATAAGCCAGCCCTCGAGGGCCTCGAGAACAAGTGGGGCGGCACCTGGGACACCGAGGGCACCTACCGCTTCGACCGCGACTCCGCGACCCGGGCGAACATCTTCTCCATCGACACTCCCCCGCCGACCGCGTCCGGCTCGCTGCACATCGGCCACGTGTTCTCGTACACCCACACCGACGTCGTCGCGCGCTTCCAGCGGATGCGCGGCCGCGACGTGTTCTACCCGATGGGCTGGGACGACAACGGCCTTCCGACCGAACGCCGGGTGCAGAACTATTACGGCGTGCGCTGCGACCCCTCGCTGCCGTACGCCCCCGACTTCACCGCGCCCTTCGAGGGCGGCGACGGCAAGAGCACCAAGGCCGCCGACCAGGTCCCGATCAGCCGCCGCAACTTCATCGAACTCTGCGAACGCCTCACCATCGAAGACGAGAAGCAGTTCGAAGCGCTCTGGCGCGACCTCGGCCTGAGCGTCGACTGGACTCAGACCTACCGCACGATCGGTTCACACTCGATCGCATCCTCCCAGCTCGCCTTCCTCGGCAATGTCGCCCGCGGAGAGGCCTACCAGGCCATGGCGCCGACCCTCTGGGACGTCACCTTCCGCACGGCCGTCGCGCAGGCCGAGCTCGAGGACAAGGACATGCCCGCCGCGTACCACCGGGTCTCCTTCCGGAAGCCCGACGGTTCCACCATCGAGATCGAGACCACCCGGCCCGAGCTGCTGCCGGCCTGCGTTGCCCTCGTCGCGCATCCAGACGACGAGCGCTACAAGCACCTGTTCGGCACCACGGTGCGCACCCCGCTCTTCGACGTCGAAGTTCCGATCCTCGCCCACCACCTCGCCCAGAAGGACAAGGGCAGCGGAATCGCGATGATCTGTACCTTCGGCGACGTGACCGACGTGGTCTGGTGGCGGGAACTCGACCTGCCGAACCGCGCGATCATGGGCTTCGACGGCCGCATCATCGCCGAGGCGCCTGAGGTCATCACGAGCGAAGCCGGAATCAACGCGTACGCCGAGCTCGCCGGAAAGACCGTGTTCTCGGCCAAGCAAGCCGTCGTCGCGCTCCTCAAGGCGAGCGGCGACATGATCGGCGAGCCGAAGCCGATCGTGCACCCGGTCAAATTCTTTGAAAAGGGCGACAAGCCCCTCGAGATCGTCTCGACCCGCCAGTGGTACATCCGCAACGGCGCACGCGACGAAGCACTGCGGTCCCGACTGCTCGCGCACGGCGCCGACCTGCAGTGGCACCCCGAATTCATGAAGGTCCGCTACGACAACTGGGTCAACGGCCTCACGGGCGACTGGCTCGTGTCCCGCCAGCGCTTCTTCGGTGTGCCGCTCCCGGTCTGGTACCCGCTCGACGCCGAGTCGAACCCGGTCTTCGACCAGCCGATCGTCGCCACCCGGGACCAGCTCCCGGTCGACCCCTCCTCCGACACCGCGCCAGGGTACGAAAGCACCCAGCGCGGCCAGGCCGGCGGTTTCGTCGGCGAGGTCGACGTGATGGACACCTGGGCGACGTCCTCGCTCACCCCCCAGCTCGCCGGCGGCTGGGAGCGCGACCCCCAGCTCTTCGACCTGGTCTACCCGTACTCGCTGCGCCCTCAGGGCCAGGACATCATCCGCACCTGGTTGTTCTCCACCCTGCTCCGCGCCGAGCTCGAGGACGGACGGTCGCCGTGGAAGCACGCGGCCCTGTCCGGGTTCATCGTCGACCCCGACCGCAAGAAGATGTCCAAGTCCAAGGGCAACGTCGTCACCCCCGCGGACATGCTCGTGCAGCACGGTTCGGATGCCGTGCGCTACTGGGCCGCCTCCTCCCGCCTCGGCACCGACGCGGCATTCGACCCCAAGAACCCGACCCAGATCAAGATCGGCCGTCGCCTCGCGATCAAGATTCTGAACGCGTCGAAGTTCATCCTGAGCTTCGACGGGGCGGCGGATGCCGCGATCACCGAGCCCCTCGACCGCAGCATGCTCGCGCGCCTCACGAGCGTCGTCGCCCAGGCGACGACCGCGTTCGAGGGCTACGATCACGCCCGCGCCCTCGAGGTCACCGAGAGCTTCTTCTGGACCTTCTGCGACGACTACCTCGAGCTCGTCAAGGAACGCGCGTACGGCGAAGCCGGCGCCGGGCAGGCCTCAGCCGTCGCGGCGCTCCGCACCGCGCTGTCCACCCTGCTCCGTCTGTTCGCCCCGTTCGTGCCGTTCGCGACCGAAGAGGCGTGGTCCTGGTCGAACGAGGGGTCCGTTCACCGGGCGGCCTGGCCCGTCGCCGCAGACCTCGAGGCAGGCGCAGGAGGCAACCCCGCGCTGCTCGAACTGTCCAGTCGAGCACTCACCGGCATCCGCCGCGGAAAGACGGATGCGAAAGCGTCCCAGAAAACCGACGTCGCATCTGCTGTAATTAGCGGAACGGCCGCAGAGGTGGCCCTGCTCGCGCAGGCTGCCGCTGACCTGCAGGCGGTCGGCCGGATCTCGGAATTGGTTTTTGTCGAAGGCGGCGAGTTGGCAGTCACGGAAATCGTGCTCGCCACGGTGTCGGAGAGTTAAGGAGAACCAGATGGCTATACACGTACGAACATTGGGCGACAAGGACTTTTTCGCCTGGCTGGGACTCTTCGAGGGCTACAGCGAGTTCTACAAGAGCGAACTGACCGATGAGAAGGCCCTCCGCGTCTGGAGCTGGATCATCGATCGGAACCACGTGCTGAATGGCGCGGTCGCGGTCAGTGACGACGGCGACTTCGTGGGATTCGCGCACTACCGGGAGGTGCCGAATACGCTCAGCGCAACCCGCGGGCTCTTCATCGACGACCTGTTCGTCGCGCCGGAGCACCGCACGTCCGGGGTCGGCCGTTCGCTGATCGAGTTCGCGAAGGAGTACGCGACCGGGCACAAGCTCGCGACCGTGCAGTGGATCACCGCCGCGGACAACGAGACCGCCCAGCGTCTCTACGACGACGTCGGCACCCGCACCGACTGGGTCACCTACGAGATCGAGCTCTGAGCCCGATGCAGGTCGGAACCCGCTGGCCGTTCGGCGGCACGGCGCCGTCCGGGCTGCCCGAGGTCGTCCTCCTCGCGGTCAGCACGGTCGAGGAGGACCTCACGGTCGCCCCGACGGACGGTACGGATGCCTGGCGCTGGACGCTGACCTGGCTGGAAGCCAAGCCGGTGATCGAGCTCGACGACGGCACCGTCATCCGCTATGACCCGGTCGACGACAGCGCCACGATCACGCAGCCGTCCATCGAGGTCGAGGACGACGAGGACTGGATCTAGGCCCCTGCGGTTCCGCGGGTTCTAATCCCGCGGGGCCGCCGGGTTCGTCGCACCCTGCCGGTCCGCTCTCACCGACCGGGCGAGTCGGATCATCGCTGCGGCGCCCAGGACAGGACCGGGCACCAGGACCAACAGGGCGAACTGCCAGCCGACGAGTCCCGCGAGCACCGGGACGATCTGGATCGTGATGACCGTGATCAGGAAGCCGATTGCGGTCTGAACGGTCAACGCGGTGCCCACGTAGCGCGGATCCGCGGACTCGCTCAGCGAGGTGGAGAACACGCCGGAATCGGCGATGACGGATGCGCCCCACACCGTCAGCGCGATGACGAGTACCAGCGGCGCCGCCGCGAAGAACACCGGCGACGCGAGGGCACAACTGCCGCTCACGATCAGGGCTCCGGCACCCGCGGGGCCGCGCCCGTAGCGGTCGGCCGCCCAGCCGCCCAGCAGGGCGCCGGCCGCGCCGGCCACTCCGATCACGAGGAAGATGACGAGCGTGTCCCACGCCGCCGCGGGCTCTCCCGCCATCGACCGCCCGGCGCGGACGAACGCGGGCAGCCAGGTCCACAGGGCGAACAACTCCCACATGTGGCCGAAGTAGCCGAAATTGGCCAGGCGGGAACGTCGGTCCCTGAACATGTCCATGGCGTACCGGGGGTTGATCGGGCTGCTGCTGGACGCTCCGTGCGGGCCCACCCTGATCAGGAGCGCAGCGACGACCGCGGCGACCGCCGAGAGCACCGCGGAGACGTTCATCACATCCCGCCAGGCGAGGTCGGGCAGGCCACGGATGAGGTGCGGCAGAGCGGAGCCGAGGGTCAGGGCCGCGATCATGAGGCCGAAGGCCCGTCCCCTGGCGCGGGGCGGCGCCCAGGATGCCGTGAGTTTCATCCCGACCGGGTACACGCCTGCCAGCAGCGCACCGGTCAGGAAGCGTGGGAGTAGGGCGGTCGCGAGGTCGGTCGCCGTCGCGGTGAAGGCGAGAATGCATCCGGACGTTCCCAGCGCGCACCCCGCCATCAACAGCTGGGGCGGAATCCGGTCCGCCGCGTTCAGGACCGCGGACACGACGGCGCCGACCACGAAGCCGAGTTGCACGGATGCCGTCAGCCAGACCGCGTCGACCGCCGAGATGTTCCAGTCCAGGCTGAGCGCAGGGACGACGGCGGATGCGGAGAACCAGGCGGACATGGCGAGGACCTGGACAAGTGCGATCAGCAGCCGTTGGCGCCTCTGCCCGGTCATGGCAAGTCCCCGGTCACCGGAGTCCGGCGGCGGGGACTAGGCCGCCGGGGACTAGGTCGCCGCGCGGGCGGATCAGGCCTGCGGCACAACATAGCGCAGGTACACCATTCCGTTTCGGAAGCGCCGTTCGCCGCGGAGCTCGAGCGGCATCCTCAGGTGCTCAGGCAGGAACCGGGTGCCGCCGCCGACGATGATCGGCGTCACGAACCGGTGGATCTCGTCGACGATGCCCGCCTTGAGGGCGTGTGCGGCAAGCCCGGGACCCCCCACGGACACGCTCAGCCTGCTCTCGGTCGCCAGGCGACGCACCTCGGCGGCGTCGAATGTGCGCTCGACCCGGGTCCGCGTCGTCGTGACCGCCTCGAGGTTGTGCGAGTAGACGACCTTCTCGGCGGCCTGCCAGATGTCGGTGTACTCCCGCACCACGTCGGGAGGATCGACGAGTTCCCGCGCGGTCTCCCAGAACGCCATCGTCTCGTACATCCTCCGGCCGTACAAGTAGGTGCCGATCTTGCGTTCGAGGGCGTTGATGAAGGCGTGCACCTCGTCGTCTGGCGTCGCCCAGTCGAAGTCACCTGCGGCATCCGCGGTGTACCCGTCGAGCGACGTGATGCCCGAGTAGATCAGCCTGGCCATGTGTCCTCCCGTCGCCCCACGTCCGCAGCTTCATACTGGCCTGCCCTGTCGCCCAGCGGAAGAGCCCGCACGGGAGCGAGACCTCATCCGGTCGAGACCTCAGTCAGACGAGCCCTCCCAACGGAAGAGCGCGGCGAGCCCGAGACCGCCGGCGATGCTGACCATGGCGAGTGCGTGCGCCCCCTCCACCCCGTCTGTGCGGGCCTGCGCCAGAAGCCGCAGCACGAGCAGGGCGCCGGATGCCCCGAACGGGTGCCCGAGCGCGAGTGCGCCGCCCTGCCGGTTGGCACGGTCCTCCGGCACGCCGATCAGGTCGAGGGAGGCGAGCACCTGGGCGGCGAAGGCCTCGACGACCTCGACCCGGGCGAGGCCGTCGGCCGGGACGCCGGTGCGCGTGAGCAGGGAGCCGGCCGCCGCGCCTCCGCCGGCGCCGAGCAGGTTCGGATCGATTCCGGCAGGGACGGCGTCGACGAACGCGAGGAAGCCGGGGCTGTCCGTTCCGGCCTCGAACGCGCCGCCGGCCTGAAACTCCCGGGCGCGGGCCCTGCTCGTGACGAGCACGACGACGGCCCCGTCGGCGTCGGCGCAGGAATTGCCGGCCGTGACGGTGCCGCCCGGACGGAAGGCCGGCGGGAAGCGACGGAGCAGGGCGGCGTCGAGCTTCGGGCGGGGGCCGTCGTCGGTCGTGACGGGCGCGCCTGACGCATCGCTCCCGACGATCCCGACGATCTCGGCTTCGAACGCACCCGAACCATGCGCGGCGACTGCGAGCCGGTGGCTGCGGGCGGCGAAGGCGTCCTGGCGTTCCCTGCCGATGCCGAAGTGAGTGGCCACATTCTCGGCGGCGACGCCCATGTCGGGGTCGCCGACCGAATCCGGCGCGAACCGCACCCTGTCGAAGAAGTCGGGTGCCCCGGGCGCCGACGTCATCCGGTGCGCGCGGAGCGGCGCGGTGCTGCAGCTCTCGACCCCGCCGGCGAGGTAGAGGCCGCCGGCGCCCGCGGCGACGAGCCGGCAGGCGAGCAGGATCGCCTCCAGCCCGGACCCGCACTGCCGGTCGACGGTCAGGCCGGGCACGGCCACCGGGAACCCGGCTTCGAGCAGCGCGAGGCGGGCGAGGTTTCCGCCGCCGCCCGTTGCATTCCCGATGATCACGTCGTCGAGGTCCGCGGGATCGAGACCGAGGTCGGTGACGACCGCGGAGAGCACGGGGGCGAGCAGCCGGTCTGCGGTGATCCGGGACAGGGCACCGCCCCTCCTGCCGAAGGCCGTGCGGCGTCCCCAGACGATGACGGGCTCGCGGTCGGCTGCAGAAGTCGCGGCGCCGGCCTCAGTCGAGGCGGTCGACTCAGACGAGGCGGTCGACTCAGACGAGGCGGTCGACTCAGACGAGGCGGTCGACTCAGACGAGGCGGTCGACTCAGTCGAGGCGGTGGACTCAGTCGAGGCGGTGGACTCAGTCGAGGCGGTGGACTCAGACGAGGCGGTGGACTCAGACGAGGCGGTCGACACGGGGGTCTCCTTCGGTGATCCAGGCGGCGAGCAGGCGCCGGCTGATCTTTCCCGCCCCGGTGAGCGGCAGTTCGCTGAGGCGGTAGTAGCCGCGTGGGCGTTTCGGGGCGGCGAGGTCTGCGGCGGCCGTCCTCAGGTCGGAGCGGGTGAGTGCCGGGGCATCGGGGCTGCCTTCCTCGAGGACAGCAGCGACGAGCAGCGTGCCACGCCGGGCATCCGCGACACCCGTCACGACGACCTGTGCGACGGCACTGCCCGGGGAGACGCCGAGGCCGGAGAGGAGGGTCGCCTCGACCTCCTGCGGGTAGACGTTGTGGCCGGAGGTGACGATCATGTCGGCCCGGCGACCGGCGAAGTGCAGTTCGCCGGCCTCGTCGAGGTGCCCCTGGTCGCCGACCGTGCACCACTCGCCCCCGTGGTCACCGGCGACGCGGGCGAACGCGGAACCGTCGTCGCCCCAGGCATAGCCGGCGCCGACGAGGCGGCTCCTTACACAGATGGTCCCGGTGACTCCGGGGGCGGATGCCTGGCCCGCGTCGTCGAGGACCCGGACCTCGACGCCGGGGAACGGCCGGCCGACGGCCGTCGGCGACGCGGTCCGGTGCTCGCCGGGGTCGAGTCGCCGGGCGGTCACGAAGCTCAGTTCCGCGGCGCCGTAGTAGTCGAAGACGGTGGCCTTGGGCGCCCAGGTGCGGACACGGGCGAGAGTGGCGCCGTCCAGCCGGGCGCCCGCGCTGACGATGCCGGTCAGTGCGCTTCCGTCCACCGCGTTGCTCAGTCCCCGTTCACCGAGCAGGCGGAGAGCGGTCGGGACGGCGACGATCCGGGTCACGGCGGCGTGTGCGACGGAGTCGAGGGCATCGCCGACGTCGAAGTGTGGCAGGGTGTGGAACGCGGCCCCCGCGGAGAGGGTTTCGGCGAGGGCGTAGAGAGTCAGGCTCGCCGAGAGCGGTCCGGGGGCAAGGACCCGGTCGTCAGCGCCGAGGTCGAACCAGGCGTTACTCGCGGAGAAGGCGCGCTGCCAGGAGTCCCTGCTGCGGGTGAAGGCCTTGGGCAGCGCGGTGGTGCCCGAGGTGAAGCCGTAGAGGAAGAGCGAGTCCGGTGGGCCGTCGCGGAGGTCTGCGGGCGCAGGCGGGGTGTCCGGCGGGCTCGAGGTGGCGGCGTCACGCAGCATCCGCTCGACGGTGGAACGCTGCAGGGCCGGCCAGCCCGGGTCGAGCACGGCGACGCTGCCGGTGCCCGCGACCGCGGCGACGAAGTCCACGACGAAGTCCAGACCGTTCGGCCGGCAGAGCACGGTCGGACCGCCGGACGACTCGGCGACCAGTTCGCGGGCGCGCATAGTCGCCCGGTCGCGGAGTTCGGCGTAGCTGAGCCGCTCCGCACCGATCGTGACGGCGTTCGCATCCGGCTGCAGGGCGGCCCAGTGCTGGAGGCGGTCGAGGAAGGGCACGCTCGAGTCTACTTTTTCCGGGGTCCCCCTGACCGAGACGGTGCTACTTGACCGCGATGATCTCGCCGTGCGGCATGCCGAACCAGCCATCGGGGTCGCCGGCCCACTGGTGCCACGCTGCGGCGATGGCGCGCAGGTCGGAAAGCTCGGCGGCCCCGGATTCGATCGCGTGGGCGGCGAAATCGGACTCGGTCGCGCGCAGGGCCCAGGATCCCCCCCACCAGTCGCGCTCGGCATCCGTGGCGAAGCACCAGATGGACGCGCTGCTCGTCACGGCGTCGAAGCCGGCGAGTCTTGCCCAGGCCTTGAGCGCGCGGCCGGCGTCGGGGTCGCCGCCGTTCCAGTAGTGCACCGCGCGGTAGGCGGTCATCCAGGACTGGAGGCCGGGGAGCTTGGGGTACCAGGCCACGCCGCCGTAGTCGACATCGCGGGCGGCGAGGATTCCGCCCGGCTTCAGCACGCGGCGGAGTTCCTTCAGGGCGGCGACCGGGTTGGCCAGGTGCTGGAGCACCTGGTGCGCGTGCACGAGGTCGAAGCTGTCGTCTGCGAAGTCGAGGGCATAGACGTCGCCGACCTGGAAGGCGACGTTGGGCACGCCCTCGTCGACGGCGAGCCCGGCCGCCCTGGCGACGATCTCAGCGGAGGCGTCGACGCCGGTGACAGTGCCCGGAGACACCCGGCGGGCGAGGTCGACCGTGATCGTTCCCGGCCCGCAGCCGACGTCGAGGACCCGCAGCCCCGGCGTGAGGTGCGGGATCAGGTACGCGGCCGAGTTCAGGACGGTACGCCAGGTGTGCGAGCGGAGGACGCTCTCGTGGTGTCCGTGCGTGTATGTGTCGCGGATCGCCTCGCCGGGCGGGGCGATCTCGACCCGGTCGGCGTCCGTGTCGTCCGGCTGGGAGTGTGTTGGCTCGTCGGTCATGCTGACAGCCTAGGACCTGGACCGAATTCAGGAGTCGGGATCCGGGAGGTCAGCGCCGGCCGGCATCCGCCGCACTGATCCGGGCTCCGGCACCCCACCGGCGGGTCGTACTCCTGAATTCGGAACTAGGTTTAAGGCATGGACCAGCACAACCCCTTCGCCCGGCCGAGCACGCTCCCGTTCCAACTCCCGCCGTATGCCGTCCTCCGTGACGAGCACTATCGCCCGGCGTTCCTCGAGGGCATGGTCGAGCAGCTCGCCGAAGTGGAGGCGATCTGCTCCGACGCCGCCGAACCCTCCGTCGAGAACACCCTGCTGCCCCTCGAACGGAGCGGCCGGCTGCTTGACCGGGTCGCCGCGGTGTTCTTCAACCGGAGCTCCTCCGATTCGAGCCCGTTCACCATCGCCCTCGAGGAGGAGCTCGCTCCCCTGCTCGCGACGCATTCCGACGCGATCCGGCTCCGCCCCGAGCTCTTCGCGCGCATCGCGGCGCTGCACGCGCGCGCAGACGAGCTCGGGCTCGACCGGGAGACCCGGTACCTCCTCGAGCGGTACTTCACCCAGTTCACGCTCGCCGGGGCCGGACTGTCCGAGGCCGACAAGGCACGGCTGCGCGACTTCAACACCCGCCTCTCGGTCGCCACCACCCGCTTCGAGAAGAATCTCCTCGCCGACACCAACGACCTCGCGCTCGTGGTCGACGACGCTGCGGAGCTGGACGGCCTCTCCGCCGGCCAGCTCTCGGCGGCGGCCCAGGCCGCGACCGACCGGGGCATGCCCGGCCGTTTCGTGATCACCCTGGTGCTCTTCACCGGGCACCCCTACCTGGCACTGCTGACCAACCGGGGCGTGCGGGAACGGTTGCTCGCCGCCTCCCGCGCCCGGGGCATCCGTGGCGGAGAGCACGACAACCGCGCCCTCGTGCTGTCGATCACCCAGCTCCGCGCCGAGCGTGCCCGGCTGCTCGGCTTCGCGACCCACGCGGCCGCGGTCACGGCGGACGAGACCGCCAGAACCCCCGCCGCCGTCGGGGACCTGCTGCACCGGCTCGCCATTCCGGCCGCCCGCAATGCGCGCGCCGAGCAGGCCGAACTGCAGGCCCTCGTCGACGCCGACGTCACGGCGGGGGTTCTCGCCGAGGGCTTCTCCATTGCAGCCTGGGACTGGGCGTTCTACTCCGAGCGGATGCGCCGGGCCAGGTACGACGTCGACACGGCCGCCCTGCGGCCCTGGTTCGAGCTCGAGAGCGTGCTGCGTGACGGCGTCTTCTACGCCGCCCAGCGGCTCTACGGGGTGACCTTCACCGAACGCCCCTCGCTCGCCGCCTGGCACCCCGATGCGCGGGTGTTCGAGGTGTGCGAGGAGGACGGCTCCCCCGTCGGCCTGTACATCCTCGACGTGTACACCCGGGATTCCAAGCGCGGCGGCGCGTGGATGAACTCCCTCGTCTCGCAATCGGAGTTGCTCGGCACGCCCGTGATCGTGTGCAACAACCTCAACGTGCCGCAGCCGGCCGCCGGGGAGGCCACGCTGCTGAGCCTCGACGAGGTGACCACGCTCTTCCACGAGTTCGGGCATGCCCTGCACGGGCTGTTCGCGCGGGTCACCTACCCGAAATTCGCCGGAACGAACGTGTACCGGGACTTCGTCGAGTTCCCGAGCCAGGTCAACGAGATGTGGCGCTTCGACCCGGAGGTGCTCGCGAACTACGCCCGCAACCGGGAGACCGGCGAACCGCTGCCCCCGGAGGTCGTTGCAGGCATCCACGCGTCTGAGACCTTCAACGAAGGCTTCGCGACGAGCGAATACCTTGCCGCCGCGCTGCTCGACCAGGCCTGGCACGGCATCGAAGCGGATGCCGGCACCGACGTCACCGATGTCGCCGCCTTCGAGGCCGCGTGCCTCGCCGCAGCCGGACTCGACAACCCGGCCGTGCCGACCCGGTACGCGAGCACCTATTTCGCGCACACCTTCTCCGGCGGGTATGACGCGGGCTACTACTCGTACATCTGGAGCGAAGTGCAGGACGCGGACACGGGCGCCTGGTTCGCGGAGCACGGCGGGCTGACCCGGGAGAACGGCGAACGGTTCCGGGAACGCCTGCTCGCCCGAGGCGGCAGCATCGACCCTCTCGAGGCGTACCGGGACTTCCGGGGACGCGATGCACTCATCCAGCCGCTCCTCGACCGGCGCGGCCTGAACTAACCCACCCCTCACCCCTCGCCCGGCAAATACGGTCGCTGCGGACAGCTGTGGCCGGCGCACGGGCCACCGTTGTCCGTTACGGCAACAGCTGGCCCTCGAGACTCAGTGATACAGCGCGCTGTATGCGTTGATCGCCGGCTGGCCGCCGAGGTGGGCGTAGAGGACGTTGCCGTCCCGGGCAATGTCGCCGGCCGTGACGAGGTCGATCAGTCCGGCCATCGACTTTCCCTCGTAGACGGGGTCGATGATGACGCCCTCGAGGCTCGCCGTGAGGCGGATGGCGGCGTTCGTCGACTCCACCGGTATCCCGTAGAAGTTCCCCGCCCAGCCTTCGAGCACGGTGATCTCGTCGTCAGTGATGGGACGCCCCACGCCGATCAGTTCCGCCGTGTTGCGCGCGATGCGGGCGACCTGGTCGCGAGTGGCCTCGATCGTGGCGGATGCGTCGATCCCGAGCACGCGCCGCTTGCGACCCCCGAAGTTCGCCTCGAGGTCGGCGAATCCGGCGATCATGCCCGCGTGGGTCGACCCGGTGACGCTGCAGACCACGATCGTGTCGAAGAACACACCGAGGTCTTTCTCCTGGGCGGCAACTTCGTGGGCCCAGTTCGCGAAGCCGAGTCCGCCCAACCGGTGGTCGGAGGCACCGGCCGGGATCGGATACGGGATTCCACCCGCGGCCTCGACGTCGGCGATGGCCTGCGTCCACGAGTCCTTGAAGCCGATTCCGAAGCCCTCGGATGAGATGCGCACGTCGGCGCCGGTGAGCCGGGAGAGCAGGATGTTGCCCACCCGGTCGTTGACGCTGTCCGGCCAGTCCACCCACTGTTCCTGCACCAGAACGGCCTTCAGGCCGAGGTGGGCGGCGACCGCGGCGACCTGCCGGGTGTGGTTGGACTGGATGCCGCCGATGGAGACGAGGGTGTCCGCACCCTGGGCAAGGGCCTCCGGAATCAGGTACTCCAGCTTCCGGGTCTTGTTGCCGCCGAAAGCGAGGCCGCTGTTCACGTCCTCACGCTTGGCCCAGACACGGGCGCCACCGAGGTGGGCGCTGAGCCGGTCGAGCGGGTGAATGGGGCTCGGGCCGAAGGTGAGCGGGTGACGGGGAAAATCGCGCAGTGCCATGGGGTCCTTTGGATCGGGGTGGGGGTTCAG
>NZ_JASJVI010000058.1:0-24280 GCF_035019865.1 Cryobacterium sp. 10I5 | reverse complement strand
GTTCAGGGGTTCAGGGGTTCAGGGGTTCAGGGTCACGTTGGCAGTCGCGGCCAGCATCCGCCCGAGGGTGAGCCAGTTCTCGCGTACGGCCGTGCCGGCCTGGTCGGCTTGCCCGGCCGCGCAGAATCCGATGATGCGCTCGTGGTCGGCAACGGATGCCCGCCCCGCGAGGGAGGAGAACCGGGCGCGTTCCAGCCGCCTCAGGGTGGGGGTGACCTGCTCGAGCAGTGCCGGAAGCAGCTGGTTCGCGCTCGCGCGCACGGCGACGTCGTGGAAATCGTCATCCGCGGCGATGGCGGCATCGACGTCGTTCGTCGCCAGGGCGAGCCGGAACCGGTCGTTGGCCGCCTTCATCGCGGCGATGTCCCCGGCGGTGAGCTGGGCGACCGCCTCGCGCGCGGCGAGCTCGTGGAGCGCTGCGGCGATCGCCTGTGCGTTCATTGCCGTTCGTTCGTCCAGCGGCGCGACGACGGTCTGCCTGGCGCGCTCGGTTCGAACGAGACCTGCGGTTTCGAGCCGGGCGATCGCCTCGCGGATCGGCGTGCGACTGACCCCGAGCCAGGACTCGAGCTCGGCGTCACGAAGCTTCTCGCCAGGGGCGAGCGTTCCGTCGACGATCGCGGTGCGGAGTGCCTCGTAGGCATAGTCGCGCAGGGAGGCTGGGCGATGCAGCGCATCGGGAACGGGAACCGGCATGCAATATATTAGATATTGCCCGTGGTGCCCTGTCAAGTCGCCGCCGACCCGCCTGCACCAAAAACCGCCCCCGACTGTGGTCGGAGGCGGTTCAGGTCCTGATGGGTTTCGGAGCTAGGCGGACTTCTCGACGCGACGGGCGGCCTTGTGCAGCACGATCGTCGGCGCCGCGTTGTCGAGCACGGCGGCCCTGGTCACGATGACCCTGGCGACCTCGCTCGAGGACGGTACCTCGAACATGATCGGCCCGAGGACCTCTTCCATGATCGCGCGGAGGCCGCGGGCGCCGGTCTTGCGCAGCACGGCGAGGTCGGCGATGGCCTCGAGTGCGGGCTGCTCGAAGTCGAGTTCGACGCCGTCGAGCTCGAACATCCTCTGGTACTGGCGCACGAGGGCGTTCTTCGGCACCGTGAGGATCTGCATGAGGGCGACCTGGTCGAGCTGGGTGACGGTCGTGACGACGGGCAGGCGGCCGATGAATTCGGGGATGAGTCCGAACTTGTGCAGGTCTTCGGGGAGGACCTCGCTGAAGAGGTTGACGTCGTCGCCCTTGCTGTGCAGCGGGGCGCCGAAGCCGATACCCTTTTTGCCTGCGCGGGTGGAGATGATGTCGTCGAGGCCGGCGAACGCGCCCGCAACGATGAAGAGCACGTTGGTCGTGTCGATCTGGATGAATTCCTGGTGCGGATGCTTGCGCCCGCCCTGCGGGGGAACCGAGGCTACGGTGCCTTCCAGGATCTTCAGGAGTGCCTGCTGCACGCCTTCACCGGAGACGTCGCGGGTGATGGAGGGGTTCTCGGCCTTGCGCGCGATCTTGTCGATCTCGTCGATGTAGATGATGCCCGTCTCGGCACGCTTGACGTCATAGTCTGCGGCCTGGATGAGCTTGAGCAGGATGTTCTCGACGTCTTCGCCGACGTAGCCTGCCTCGGTCAGCGCCGTCGCATCCGCCACGGCGAAGGGAACGTTGAGGCGCTTCGCGAGCGTCTGCGCGAGGTAGGTCTTTCCGCAGCCGGTCGGGCCGATCAGGAGGATGTTGGACTTCGCGATTTCCACGTCGTCGTGGATCGCATCGGCCGCGGTGAGCGTTGCACGGGAGCGCACGCGCTTGTAGTGGTTGTAGACGGCGACGGCCAGGGCGCGCTTGGCGGCTTCCTGCCCGATGACGTATTCCTCAAGGAACCCGAAGATCTCCTTGGGCTTGGGCAGTTCGAACTCGCCCGTCGTTTCTTCGGCGCCGGCCTCGGCCAGGCGCTCTTCGATGATCTCGTTGCACAGCTCGACGCATTCGTCGCAGATGTAGACACCGGGGCCGGCGATCAGCTGCTGGACCTGCTTCTGACTCTTCCCACAGAAGGAACACTTCAGCAGGTCGGCGCTTTCGCCTATTCGGGCCATCCGTCAGCCTCCTCCATCGGTCGTGCAGGTCATGCTTGTCTCGCTGAACCGAGCCTAGCCTCTGGGTGTGACACTGGGGTGCAAGCGACGCGGATCGGTGGAAACCCGTAACAATCCTCGCGCGGGCCCGGCCGCGGTGCCCGACCGGCGGAAACCGGAACGCGGCGGCCGGCCGGTGCGTGAGCATCCGGCCGGCCGCCGCGCGGGCGACAGGAGAACGGGGACCTGCCCCGTCGCGAGAGGGAACTACTACTTGACGAGGACCGGAACGTTCTTGCGGCTCGTCAGGATCTGGTCGATCAGGCCGTATTCGAGAGCCTCGGGGGCGCCGAGGATCTTGTCGCGGTCGATGTCCTTGTGGACCTGCTCCGAGGTGCGGTTGGAGTGGTGCGCGATGGTCTCTTCGAGCCAGTCACGCATCCGCTGGATTTCCGCAGCCTGGATCTCGATGTCGGACGCCTGTCCGCCGCCCTGTCCGCCGGCAGAAGGCTGGTGGATGAGGATGCGCGCGTTCGGCAGTGCGAGGCGCTTGCCAGGGGTTCCTCCGGCCAGCAGCACGGCGGCGGCGGAAGCCGCCTGGCCGAGGCAGACCGTCTGGATGTGCGGACGGATGTACTGCATCGTGTCGTAGATCGCCGTCATCGCGGTGAAAGAGCCACCCGGTGAGTTGATGTACATCACGATGTCGCGGTCAGGGTCCTGGCTCTCGAGCACGAGGAGCTGGGCCATGACGTCGTCAGCGGATGCGTCGTCGACCTGAACGCCGAGGAAGATGATGCGGTCCTCGAAGAGCTTCGCGTACGGGTCCTGGCGCTTGTAGCCGTAGGCCGTGCGTTCTTCGAAGGTGGGGAGGATGTACCGAGACTCGGGAGCCTGCGGTGCGCGGCCACCGGCCTGGTGACCAAAATTCGTGAATTCCATGTCGTGTACGCCCGTCCTAGATCTTGTTCACTGAGTCGTCGGTGCCGCCGCCGCCGATTACTTCCGACGCGGAGCCGCGCAGGTGGTCGACGAAGCCGTAGGTCACGGCCTCCTGGGCGGTGAACCAGTTGTCGCGGTCGTTGTCGATCAGGATCTGCTCGACCGACTTGCCGGTCTGCTCGGCCGTGAGTTCCGCCATCCGCTTCTTCATGTCGAGGATGACCTTGGCCTGCGTCTGGATGTCCGCCGCCGTGCCGCCGAAGCCGCCGGACGGCTGGTGCAGGAGGACCCGGGCGTTCGGCGTGATGTACCGCTTGCCCTTGGTGCCGGAGGACAACAGGAACTGGCCCATGGAGGCGGCCAGCCCGATGCCGACGGTGACGATGTCGTTCGGTACGAACTTCATCGTGTCGTAGATGGCCATGCCGGCCGTGATCGAGCCACCGGGAGAGTTGATGTACAGGAAGATGTCGCGCTCAGAGTCCTCTGCTGCGAGCAGCAGGATCTTGGCGCAGATCTCGTTGGCGTTCTCGTCCCGGACCTCCGAACCGAGCCAGATGATGCGGTCTTTCAGCAGTCGGTCAAAAACGCCGGGTGTTGGGGTCATATCGGCCATGTCGCGCTCCGTTTCACTTGTCGCTTGAGATTGAATCTATAGGAGCCTGAGAGCCAGAACGGCCGTGTTCGCCCTCGGCAGATTGCGCGGCTCCCCCGAGCCCGGGAACGCCGAAGGGCCGGGCGTCCTGAGACGCCCGGCCCTTGTTCGCTGGAGTCAGCGGGTGCTGGCAGCGGATGCCGCGCAGCGGGTGTTACTTCTTGGCTGCGGCCTTCTTCTTCGGCTTCGCGGCGACCTCTGCGGCCTCGTCCTCGTCGTCAGAGTCGGCGGCTGCCGCTCCCGCGGCGGGGTCGACCGTGACGGAGTCGATGTCGACGTCGACGGAGGTGGTGCCGTCCGTGGCCTCGGGCTCGTCGCCCGCGATCGCGGTGAACTCGGCGAGGTCGACGACGGCGCCGTTGCCATCAACGACCTCCGCCTTGCCGAGGGCGATCGCGAGGGCCTTGTTGCGGGCGACCTCTGCGACCATCGACGGGATCTGGCCGTTTCCGCTGAGCGCCTGGACGAACTCGCTCGGGTCCATGCCGTACTGGGCTGCGCCCTGGATCAGGTACTGGGTGAGCTCGTCCTGGCTGACCTGGACCTTCTCGGCCTCGGCGATCGTGTCGAGCAGGATCTGCTGGCGGAAGGTCTTCTCGCTCGACTCGGTGACCTCGGCGCGGTGCACGTCGTCTTCGAGGCGGTTCTCGCCCTCGAGGTGACGACGCACCTCGTCCTCGATGATCGCGGTCGGGATCGGGACCTCGACGGAGGCGAGGAGCTGCTCGATGAGGAGTTCGCGTGCCTGGGTGCCCTGGCCGAAGATCTTGGAGCGCAGCGCCTGCGCCTTGAGGTCTTCGGTGAGCTCTGCGACGGTGTCGAATTCGCTGGCGATCTGCGCGAAGTCGTCGTCGACGGGGGGAAGCTCGCGCTCCTTGACGGCGAGGACCGTCACGGTGATCTCGGCGGTTTCGCCTTCGTGGTCGCCGCCCATGAGGGTGGAGTTGAAGGTTGTGGTCTCGGTCGCGCTGAGCGAGTCGAGTGCCTCGTCGATGCCGTCGATCAAGTCGCCGGTGCCGACCTCGTAGGAGATGCCGGTCGCGTTGTCGACCTCGACGTCGCCGATGGATGCGACGAGGTCGATCTGCACGAAGTCGCCGGTCTTGGCGGGGCGGTCGACCGTGATGAGCGTGCCGAAGCGGCTGCGCAGCTTGTCGAGCTCCTCGGTGACGTCCTCATCGGTGACCTCGGCCGTGTCGACGACGAGCTTGAGGCCGGAGTATGCGGGAAGGTCGATGTCCGGGCGGACGTCAACCTCGATCGAGAGCTTGAGGTCGCCGGAGAAGTCCTTGTCGGACGGCCATTCGACGATGTCGGCCTCGGGGCGGCCGAGCGGGCGGAGCTTGTGCTCGTCGACGGCGGCGCGGTAGAAACCGTCGAGGCCTTCGTTGACGGCGTGCTCGAGGACGGCCGACTTACCGACGCGCTGGTCGATGATGGGCGGCGGAACCTTGCCCTTGCGGAAGCCGGGGATGTTGATGTCTTCGGCAATGTGACCATATGCGTGGGTGATGCTGGGCTTCAGCTCCTCCGGGGTCACCGAAATGGTGACCTTGGCGCGCGTGGGGCTCAGCTTTTCGACCGTGGACTTCACGTGGGTTATCTCCTGTGTTCGATCTGGTTCAGAGGGGGGTGATGGTCGGGGCGACAGGATTCGAACCTGCGACCTCTCGGCCCCAAACCGAGCGCTCTACCAAGCTGAGCTACGCCCCGGATATTGTCTCAACCCGTTGGAGTCAGCCTGACGCCACGCAGGTACACGCGACAGCGGATTGACCTCGATAAGTCTACTGCACCGACCGGATGCCCATGGTCGGTTCGCGTACGCGAGGTCCCCGCGGCTGTACTAAGGTATTTGAGTGCGCAGTTCGGCACGCATGGGGATGTAGCTCAATGGTAGAGCCTCAGTTTTCCAAACTGATGGCGCGGGTTCGATTCCCGTCATCCCCTCCAGATTCCCCGGCCTCGTCAGCCTCTTCCACCCTCGCTATCGGTTCGCGAGGTAGTTGGCCAGAGCGGTGACCGCGAGCTTCTTCGCACCGTCCAGGTTGCCGGTCGGCTGCGCGTACTGCTGGACGAGCACCCAGACGTCACCGGAGAGCACGTCGACCTCACAGGTGTCCCCGCCGCAGCCGGCGAATGCCTCGTCGCCCAGTCCGGTCGCTTCCTCGAAGCGGATGCTGGATTTCGCCTCGTTCGGAGGTGTCGCCTGCCAGGTCGCCCGGGCGCCGGGCAGGACATCCACCAGGACGCCGCCGGACGAGACCCCCGCTCCGGAGCTTGTGTCGGAGCTCGTCCAGCCACAGGTGACCAGGCCGGCCAGGCGCTCGGCTGCGCCCCGGGTGCCCATCCGGCCGGACTCCGACGTGCCGTAGTCTGTCGATGTCGCGTGCGTCATGTCGACTGCATTCGCGAGGTCCGTCGAGTCGAGCAGGGTGTCACAATCGACACGACGCGGGACCGCCGCGGCCGGAACGGCGTCTGCGGTCCGGACAGCCGCGACGACGGTGCGGGCGAAGGTCACGAAACTCTCCTCGGTGGGTTGCGGGCTGACCGTCGCGTTGACCCAGGTGGTTCCGACCAGGATTTCTGCCCGGCACGAGTCGTGCTCCGGCGGATGGCAGGCCACGTACGCCGTGTCGCCGAGGTCGACCGGATGCAGTCCGCGCAGTCCGTCATCGGAGTCCGGTTCGCCGGCGGTGAACTCGTCGGCGGCATTCCGGAGGACACGGACGCTCACTCGCGGAAGCATCCGACTGCCGTCGTCGGTCAGCGCTCCGGTGCCGTTGTCAGGGGCAGACCAGCTGCAGTCGACCAGGCCGCCGAGGACTGCCGCCGCGTCCTGCAGGACGATCCGGGTGGCGCCGCTATTCGGCTGCTGTTCGGCTGCTGCCTGGGTTGCCGGATCGAAGAGGCTCGTCGCCGGGAGCCCGAGCGCGGTCGCGGCCCGGTCGACCGGCAGGACCAGGCCACAGTCGAGCGCGACGGGCAGGGACGTCGGCGTCGCGGATGCCGTGGGTTCCGGCGAGGCGCCCGGAGAGGAACCGCCGGAACCCTGCGTGCACCCGGCGAGCGCCAATGCCGTGGTCAGGGCGCAGATCAGACTCATGGAGCGGACCAGTGCTGAAGCGGCTGACGTCATGTGAATTCCCCCGCGATCAACCTACTCCGGACAGCTCCTCCACGGGTAGAACAGTCAGGAGCGGAGCAGCAGGTTGACCAGTGCGACGATCCCGACGGTGATGATGATCACACGCAGGAGCGTGGGCGGCAGGCGGCGTCCGATGCGCGCACCGAGGATCCCGCCGAGGCCGGCCCCGACGGTGATGAGGGCGACGACGAGCCAGTCGATGGAGTCGCGTGCGAATAGGATGAAGACGATCGAGGCCATCACGTTCACGGCGGTGACGAGGAGGTTCTTGACGGCGTTGAGCGAGCCGAGCGAGACGGATGTCAGGGCGCCGAGGACACCCATCATCAGGATTCCCTGGGCCGCGCCGAAGTAGCCGCCGTACAGACCGAGTACGAAGACGCAGACGACGATCGCGGTTCGTTTGCCCGCACCGCCCAGGGCGCTCCAACCGCCACTGGAGGCGGGACCGTTGCCGGCCGGGTCGCCAGCGGTTTCCGGGGCAGTCGTGCCGGTTGTGCCGGATGGGGCAGGACCTGTGCCGGAGCGTGCCGCGCCGGCGGCGACGCGGCGCTGGATCCACGGTCCGATGGCGACCAGGACGATCCCCATGAGGATGAGGACCGGCACGATCGTTTTGAACGCGCTGCTCGGCAGGACAAGCAACAGCCCGGCCCCGGCCAGGCCGCCGGTCAGGGAGACCGGCAGCAGGGCGAATGCGAAGTTCCGGTGGGCCGCGATCTCGCGCCGGTACGCGATCGTTCCGGAGACACCGCCGGCGACGAGGCCGAGGTTGTTGGAGACGTTGGCGACGAGCGGCGGGTAGCCGAGGAGCACGAGGATCGGGAACGTGATGAGGGTGCCGGATCCGACGACGACGTTGATCATGCCGGCGGCGAAACCGGCCGCGACGATGACGAGTGCTTCAGGCCACATGCATCCCACCGTAGCGGCGCAGACGCCCCGCTCGCCGCCGGTGTCCCCGGTCGGGCCGGTGTAACCGATCCGGCCGGTGTGCCCCTATTTCAGGCCGAGGGTGTCGAGCGTGGCCCGCAGGGTGTCGGCCGAGTGCTGGAACAGGGCCTGTTCAGATTCGGAGAACGGCACCTCGATCACCCGGGAGACCCCCTCGGCGTTGACGACCGTCGGAACGGACAGGGCCACGTTGCTCACGCCGCGGTAGTCGGTCAGCACCGAGCTGATCGGGAGAACGGCGCCCTCGTCGCGCAGCACAGCTTCGACGATCCGGGCGCCGGAGAGCCCGATCGCGTAGTTGGTGGCGCCCTTTCCGGCGATCACCCGGTATGCCGCGGTCTTGACGTCCTCGGTGATGGCCGCGAACTCGGCCTCGGAGAACTTCTCCCGTCCGTTGGTCACCGGGGAGATGTCATCGGCGACCCACTGGTCCAGGGAGATCGGTCCGACCCTGGCCTGCGACCAGAGCGGGAATTCCGAGTCGCCGTGCTCGCCGACGATCGTGGCGTGCACGTTGGCGATGGCCACGCCGACGCGGTGCGCGAGCAGCCAGCGCAGCCGGGAGGAGTCGAGGACCGTTCCGGAGCCGAACACCCGGGTGGCGGGGAGTCCGCTGAAGTGCAGGGCGGCGTAGGTGAGGATGTCGCAGGGGTTGGTCACGATCATGTAGATCGCGTCCGGCGCGCGCTTGATCAGCTTGGGCATCAGTTCGCGGAGGATTCCGACGTTGACGCCGGACATTTCGAGGCGGGACTGCCCGGGGTGCTGCCGGGCACCGGCGGTGATCACGACCATGTTGGCGTCCGAGATCATGTCGAGGTCGGCGCCGCCGGACACGCAGGAGGCGCCGGTGAACTGGGTGCCGTGCGCGAGGTCGAGCACCTCGGCCTCGACCTTGGGCTCGTTGATGTCGTAGAGCACCACTTCGCGGGCCGACTGCCGGATCAGGGACGCGTACGCGAGGGAGGTGCCGACGGCGCCCGCTCCGATGATGGCCAGCTTGGAATTCTCGATTGCGCTCATGGTCCCAGTCTGCCCGCACCAGGACGCGTTCGCACCTGTTACTTCAGATTAAACCGAATTATCTACGCTCAATTCGCCTCTTGGCAGCGGAATACTCAGTGGCGGAGGAAGGCGAGGACCGCGAGCACCCTCCGGTGGTCCGTGCCCGAGTCGTCGAGGCCGAGTTTCTGGAAGATCGCGGTGACGTTCTTCTCGACCGCACCGACGCCGATCACGAGCCGGGAGGCGATGCTGACGTTGGTCCGGCCCTCGGCCATCAGCCCGAGGACGTCCCGTTCCCGCGGCGTCAGGTGCTCGAGCGGGTCCGTGCGCCGGCTGAGGAGCTCGCGCACCACCTGGGGGTCGAGCACGGTTCCGCCGGCGTGGATCCGCAGCACCGCGTCCTGGAGTTCCTCGAGGGAGGCAACCCTGTCCTTGAGCAGGTAACCGAGCCCTCCGTCGCCGGCCGCGAGCAGTTCGTGCGCGTAGGTGGCCTCGACGTACTGGCTGAGGAGCAGGATCCCCACCCCCGGGAGCCGGCGCCGCAGCTCGAGGGCGGCACGCACCCCTTCGTCCCGGAAGGTCGGCGGCATCCGCACGTCGAGCACGGCGACGTCGGGCCGGAGGCGATCGACGTCGGCGAGCAGGCCGTCCGCGTCGCCGTAGGCGGCCACGCAGTCGAAGCCGGCCTCGTCGAAGAGCCGCACGAGCCCCTCGCGAAGCAGGAGCGAGTCCTCCGCGAGAACGAGCCGGAGCGGAGCCGCGGATTCCGCGCTGGTCTGCTCTGTCGAGGTCACCCGATCAGGATACGACGATCGAACCGGGCAGGGTTTCGGCCAGCGGGATGTGCGCCCCGACAATCGTGGGGCCTCCGGCCGGACTGTCGATCGACAGCAGGCCGCGGAGCCCCCGCAGGCGCTCGTCGAGGCCGCACAACCCGTGCGACTCTGTGAGGACTGCTCCACCGATGCCGTTGTCGATCACCCAGACGTCGAGCCAGGTGGAGTCGTCGTCCGGCACCCGCCGCAGGGCGAGGTGCAGGCGGATGCCGGTGGCGCGGGAGTGCTTCGCGGCGTTCGTGAGGAGCTCGGCCGCGATGAAATACGCGCTCCGTTCGATCTCGGAGGGCAGCCGCAGCCCGGGCTCGAGCTGGAACTCGACAGCGACGGGAATGGTGCTGCGGGCAGCGAGGGACTCGAGGGCGACGGTGAGGCCGCGGTCCTGGAGGATCGGCGGGACGAGCCCCCTGGAGAGCGCCCTGAGCTCCTCGAGGGTGTCGTGGGCCTGCTGCCTGGCCTCGGCGAGCAGGGCCCTGGCGGCGTCCGGGTCGGTGTCGAGTTTGCGTTCAGCGCTCGCGAGGTCCATCTGCAGGCGCACGAGGCGCTGCTGCGGTCCGTCGTGGATGTCGCGTTCGAGCCGGCGGAGGCCGCGGTCCTCCGCGAGAACGGCCGCTCCCCGGGAGGCGCTCAGGTCGGCGACCTCCCGGGTGAGCGCCTCGGAGCGCCAGGCTCCGAGCATGCCCTGCCCGATGAACTGGTGCGCCAGCACGAGCCCGCGGGTGACGTATGGCAGGGTGGCGAGGAAGGCGAGGCCGAGCGCGAGTTCGAGCAGGCTCTCCACCAGGTAGGGGCTGTCCACGGCCTGGCTGCCGGGGAGGATCCGCTCGGCGAGGCCGATCAGGCCCATGCCGCCATCCCCGCCCTGCGGGACCGACCAGCCCCACAGCCAGAAGGTGACCCCACCGACGGCGACCGAGAGCCACACGACGGTGACGGTCCAGCTCACGAGGGAGATGACGAAGTTCACGACCATGCCGTGCAGGAGGTAGAGCCAGTAGTGGCCGCCGACCAGCGGGCCGAGCATGGTTCGAAGCGGTGTGACCGGCTGGCCGTCTCGTTCCCACCGGGGCGGCCGGATGGCCGGCTGGCCGGCCCAGCGCAGGCGGGTCAGCTCGACGAGGCCGAAACCGCGCGCGGTGTAGAGGGCGGCGACGATCACGAACAGCCCCACGAAGATCGCGATCATGCCGACGCCCGAGAAGAAGACGGTGCTCAGCACGCTCAGGGCGATGACAGCGACGGGAAGGGCGAGCAGGAGGAAGCCGAGTTCCCGCGGAACCGATCGCCAGAGGCCTCGATAGCCGGGCTTTTCGCTCAGAGCTGTCTGCACGGTCTCCAGATTGCCAGATTCCCCGGAGTGCGGGACGGTTGCGGGTGTCGTCGTGGTCATGGTGTCCTCCTTGGTGGATGACTCCAGCCTCGCCGTCATCGTGCACTGGGCCCATCGGGCCTGCGCCCCAATCGCTGCGGGGGAAAACCCCCGCAGCGCGGCGGCTCAGAGCGCGCGGTGGGTGAACCGACCGCCGAGCAGGGTCGCGGCGACGGGCATCCGCCGCAGGTCGTCGAGGGACGCGACGAACGGGTCGGTCTCGCAGACGGCGAGGTCGGCGGGGTCGCCGACCGCGACCCGGTGCCTGCCGCGGGCGGATGCGGCGAGAGCGGCCTGGCGGGACACGCCCTGCTCGGGGTGCCAGGATTCGCGGCCATCCCTGGTACGCCCGACTGCGGCGGCGATGCCGACCCAGGGGTCGAGCGGGGCGACGGGCGCGTCGGAGCCGAGTGCGAGTCGCGCCCCGGCCCTGAGCAGGCTCGCGAGCATGAACGCACGGTCGGTGCGGCCGGCCCAGTAGCGGTCGGCGACGTCGCGGTCGTCGACGGCGTGCTCGGGTTGCACGCTCGCGACGACGCCGAGGGCGGCGAACCGGTCGACGTCGGTGAGGCTGAGGAGCTGGGCGTGTTCGATGCTCCCCGCACAACCGAGGGTCTCGAAGGCGTCGAGGGCGATGCGGTTGGCGCGGTCGCCGATCGCGTGCACCGCGGGGCGGATGCCGGACTCGCTCGCGAGGCGCATCCAGCGCAGCAGGTCGTCGGGTGCGACGCTCAGCACGCCGTGGGCGTCGTCGCCGGTGAGCCCCGGGTAGTCGTCGAAGCAGTATGCGGTGCGGGTGTTGAGCGAACCGTCGGTGATGACCTTGTACGGGCCGACGCTGAGCAGCCCGCGGGTTTCGGCGATGACCGCGCCGGAGCGGAGGCCCTCTGCGACAGCGCGCTCGAGGTGTTCGGTGTAGATGCCGAACTCGACCCGGAGCGAGTCCGCGCCCGCGGCGATGCGGCGGCGCCAGACGTCGAGGTTCCAGACCATTTCGAGGTCGACGATCCCGACGACGCCGCGGGCCGCGGCCACCCGGGCCGCTTCGTCTGCCCAGGTGTCGCTGATCGCGTCCGGAACGGCGTCGAGTGCCCGTTCGACGGCGAAGGCGTCCTCCTCGCGGAGCAGCCCGGTGGGGTGGTCGCCGAGCCCGCGGGCGGAGAGTGCAGCGGAGTTGAGCCAGACGCTGTGCAGGTCGCCGCTGACGAGGACGACGGGGACCGTCCCTGAGACGGCGTCGAGGACGGCGCGGCCCGGGGCATCCGGCCAGAGCCCGTCACGGAAGCCGAAGCCGATCAGGGTCTCCCCCGGCGCGAGAAGCGGGATGCGCCCCGCGACGATGCGGGCGGTCGCCTGGGCGCTGCCCGCGGTCGACACGTCGAGGCGGCGGGCGATCTGCGCCCACTGGGTGAAGTGCACGTGGTTGTCCCAGAGGCCGGGGATCAGCCAGCGCTCGCCGAGGTCGATCGACTCGGCCGCCGAGCCGCCGGCGCCCTCGCCGCCGAGGAAGCCGAGCCTCGTGACCGTGCCGTCGACGATCTCGACATCGGTGAGTTCGTCGCTCCCGGGCAGGCGGGCGTTGCGGAGGACGAGCGGATCGGTGCTCATGCGTCGTCTCCTGACCGGGCGGCGCGGGCGAGCCGCTCGTGCGCGCGACGCATCTCGGCGGCGAGGTTCACGCTCGCGTACGGACCGGTTCCCTCGAGTTCGGAGATGATGCGGTCGACGGTCTCAGGGGGCTTGTTCTGGCTGAGCTTGCTCTTGGCGACCACCCGGGTGACCCGGAGGCGGAGTCCGACGGTACCGGCCGAGATCCGTTCGGCGTATGCCGAGTTCGCCGCCGTGCCGTGCAGGCGGCGCGGTTCGGGCAGGCGGTCCTCGAAGTGGTCGACGAGCCGGTCGAGCACGAGCAGGTTCTCCTCGGCGCTGAGGATCTCCGGCGTGCCGTAGAGGTGCGCGGTGATGAAGTTCCAGGTCGGCACGGCCGGGTTGGCGTCGTACCACCCCGGCGACACGTACCCGTGCGGGCCCTGGATGATCACGAGCATCTCGTGCTGGCCGAGCTCGTGCAGTTGCTCGTCCGGACGGCCCACGTGGGTGACCAGCACGAGCTCGCCGGAATCGGCATCCGGTCCTGCAGCGGACTCGTCGAGAAGCATCGGGTAGTGCGAGGCGACGAGATCGCCCGCGCTCGTGTGACTGATCAGGGTGGCCCACGGGTTCTCCCGGATCAGCCGCCGGATCTCGGCGGGATCGGTGAGCACGAAGCTGGGGGTGTGGCGCATCTGGGGGCGTCCTGTCTGTCTCGCAGTCGGCGGAGCGGTGGTGTTCGTGGTGAGCGGTCTCAGGCCTGGCAGGTCGGGCACCAGTAGAGCTTGCGGGCGCCCATCTCCTCGAGCAGGATGTGGGTGCCGCAGACCCGGCACGGCAGGCCCTCGCGTTTGTAGACCCAGTGCCGGTCGGCACGGTTCTTCATCGCACGCGCCCAGTCGACCCCGGCCAGGTCGTCCATGGTCATCATCTGGCCGGTTTCGACGCCGATCGTCAGCAGCCGCGCCCAGTCGCGCCAGAGACCGCGCACGGTGTCCTCGGCGAGGCTCTTGCCCGGCGCGTGCGGGTTGACCCCGGCCCGGAACAGAAGTTCGGCGCGATAGACGTTGCCGATGCCGCTGACCACGGACTGGTCCATCAGGAGCAGTCCGATCGGGGTGGGCTTGCGGCGCACGACGGCCGTGAACCGGTCTTCCGCTGCGGGGCTGTCATCGAGCAGCGGGTCGGGTCCGGCCTTGTCGATCACCGCCTGCACCTCTCCTGCGTCGAGTACCTGGCACGCGGTCGGGCCGCGCAGGTCCGCGCACACCGTGTCGGTGAGCAGGCGCACCCGCACCTGTCCGACCGGTTCGGGAGGGAAGGTGCCCCGCTGGTCGATCTCCTTCTCCTGCTCCGCCATCCGCACCCGGGTGCGCCGGGGAGCCCCGATGCTCCGAAGCGAGTTCTCCCCCGCGGAGTCGAGGACGGCATCCGCCTGCCCGTCGAGGTCGGTGCCGCGCTGGTTGGTCTGCCCCATCCGGCCGTTGGCGGATGCGATCGTGGCGTCCATCAGGATGTCGCCGGCGAAGTCCCACGCGCCGTACATGCCGAGGTGCACCCGCAGCCAGAGTCCGTTGTCGAATTCGAGGAACATCTGCTTGCCGACGGCGCGCGCCCGGGTCATCGCATGCCCGTCAAGCAGCGCGGCACCCTCGACGAATCGGCCCTGCGGCGAGGACAGCTGCACCCGGTGGCCCACGAAGTTACGCGCGAACTGCCGGGCGATCCTGTGGACGGAATGACCCTCTGGCACGTCAGCGCGCGGTACGGGCCGGGTCGACGCTGGACGGGTCTACGCGCGCAGGATCGACGCTCACACCGGCAATGGACCCGGTCGTCTCGTATTCGAAGAGCTGGCGGATCCGACGCACGTGGCGTTCCTCGCCGGTGAACGGTTCGGCGATGAACGCGTCGATGAAGGAGGTCGCCTCCTCGATCGTGTGCTGGCGGGCGCCGATCGAGATGACGTTCGCGTTGTTGTGCTCGCGAGCGAGCCGGGCGATGTCCAGGTTCCAGACCAGCGCGGCACGGGCCCCGACGACCTTGTTGGCGGCCATCTGCTCGCCGTTGCCCGAACCGCCGAACACGACGCCGAGCGCGTCAACGCCCGCGGCCTGGTCTTCGACGACGCCCTGGGCGGCGTTGATGCAGAACGAGGGGTAGTCGTCGAGCGGGTCGTAGCTCGTCGGCCCATGGTCGACGACCTCGTGGCCTGCCTCGGTCAGGTGACCGACGAGGTAACGGCTGAAATCGTGGCCGGCATGGTCGGTGGCGAGGTGAATGCGCATGACCCCATACTATTTGCCGTCCCGTGTGGTCGCCGTCCCGTGCCCGGCGCCGCCGGCATCCGCTCAGTCGAAGATCGGACCGACCGTGCGCGTGCGCTTCATCTCGAAGAATCCGGGATACGCGGCCACGGCCACGACGCCGTCCCACAGCTTCGTCGCGGCTTCGCCCCGGGGCACCGGCGAGATGACCGGGCCGAAGAAGGCGACGTCGTTCACCGCGATGACCGGGGTGCCGACGTCCTGGCCCACCCGGTTGATCCCGTCGAAGTGGCTCGCGCGCATCTCGCGGTCGTAGTGGTCGCTGTCGGCCCAGGCGGCGAAGTCCGCGGGAAGGCCGACCTCGGCGAGCGCCGCCGGGATGACCTCGTCGGGATTCGTGTTGCCGCCGGGATGGATCCGGGTGCCGAGTGCGTCGTATAGGGCCTTCACTGTGGCCTGACCGTGCAGCTCCTGCGCAGCCTGCACGAGGCGGGTGTATCGGAGCGCCCGGGGGAAGAACGCGGCGTACTCTTCGCTCACGTCGTTGTCCTCGTTGAGCACCGCGAGGCTCATCACGTTCCAGGTGACGTCGAGGTCACGCTGCGAGGCCACCTCATCCACCCAGCGGGAGGTCATCCAGGCCCAGGGGCAGGAGGGGTCGAACCAGAACTTCACGGTGTCGGTCATCGCACCAGCCTAGGTGCTCGGATGCCCGCATTCCCTCACTCGCGGAACGCGAAGAAACCCCTGCCCAGAGTCGGTATCCGCACAAAAAATTCGGTTTGACGGCGTTTTTGTACTAAAATTGCTCGTTATGCCCGAAAAGGGCCAGCTCCACGTCGCGAGCAAGTGATCTCCACGAGAGAAGTTCAAATGCCCAGAGACCGTAGTTTGTCAGACTCTATGCCCGGTGCCGCGCGCGCCATAATCAAGACCAAAAAGCCCCTCAAGCAGCGTCGCCTGAGGGTCTCCCACGTCAACGTCGTCGACCAGCCGATGCTCAAGAAAGCACTCGGCGGAACCATCGTGGGAAACACCATGGAATGGTACGACGTCGGCGTGTTCGGCTACCTCATCACGACCATGGGCCCGGTGTTCCTCCCCGAGGCCGACAAGTCCGTCCAGACCCTGTTCCTGCTCGGCACCTTCGCCGCCACCTTCATCGCCCGCCCCATCGGCGGCGTCTTCTTCGGCTGGCTCGGCGACAAGATCGGCCGCCAGAAGGTCCTTGCCATGACACTGATGATCATGGCCGCGTCGACCTTCGTGGTCGGCATCCTGCCGAACTACGCGATGATCGGCAGCTGGGCCGCCGCGCTCCTCGTGCTGACCAAGCTCGTCCAGGGCTTCTCCACCGGCGGCGAGTACGCCGGCGCCACCACCTTCGTCAGTGAGCACGCCCCGGACAAGCACCGCGGGTTCTTCGCGAGCTTCCTCGACATGGGCAGCTACCTCGGCTTCGCGATCGGCGCCGCACTCGTGTCGATCCTGCAGGTCACCCTCGGCCAGCCCGCCATGGAGGCCTGGGGCTGGCGCCTGCCGTTCCTGCTCGCCGGACCGCTCGGCCTGATCGCCATCTACTTCCGGATGAAGATCGAGGAATCCCCCGCCTTCCAGGCCACCCTGGACGCCAAGGAAGCCGCAGCGCTGGATCCGAACAGCGCCGACGCGGCGCCGAACGGCCCGCTGACCATCTTCAAGGCGCACTGGCGGGGCATCCTGCTCGCCATGATCCTCGTCGCAGCAGCCAACACCGTCGGTTACGCCCTCACCTCGTACATGCCGACCTACCTGACGAGCTCGCTCGGCTACGACGAATTGCACGGCACCCTGCTCACTATCCCGGTGCTCGTGCTGATGGCGCTCTGCATCCCCCTGACCGGGCGCCTGTCCGACAAGATCGGCCGTCGCCCGGTGCTCTGGGTCGGGGCGATCAGCACCGTCGTCCTGTCCATCCCTGCCTTCATGCTGATCGGCGTCGGCGAGATCTGGTCGACCCTGCTGGGACTCGCCATGATCGCGTTCCCGGTGACGTTCTACGTGTCGAACCTGGCCTCGTCCCTGCCCGCGCTGTTCCCGACCGAGAGCCGGTACGGCGCGATGGGCATCGCGTACAACTTCGCGGTCGCCATCTTCGGCGGGACCACCCCGTTCATCATCGCGGCGCTCATCCAGGCCACCGGCGACGACATGATGCCCGCGTACTACCTGATGGCCACCTCGTTCATCGGTGCGGTCAGCATCTTCTTCCTCAAGGAGAGCGCCCAGCGCCCCCTGCCCGGCTCGATGCCGAGCGTCGACTCCGTCTTCGAGGCCCGTGAGCTCGTCGCCACCCAGGACGAGAACCCGAACCTCGACACCGACGAGATGCCGTTCGACCACACCTACGAGCCGCCGACGAGTTCCATCGACGCCATCCTCCCGGAGCCCGAAACCGAGCCAGAGCGCCACCCGGTCGGCGTCTAGCACCGCCGGCATCCGCCCCAGGGGACGGACGCCGCTTCTTCGTTCGCCGGTCGGCCCGGGCGGCGCCCGGGTGCGGCCCGTACTATTGACGGATGACCATCGAGCCTTCCGCAGAGTCCGTGCCCGTTCCGAGCATCGACCCCGGCGACCTCGAGACCGCGCTGCGAGTGCTCGCCTCCCTCGCCGCGCTCGACCAGGAGGACCCGGACTTCGTCACCGTGCGCCAGGCGACGGCCAAGATGTTCAAGTCGGTCAAGCAGGTGCGCCGCGGCGAGAAGCGGGCCCTGATCGCCGAGGCCGACCGCGAGGTCATCGCGGCGACCGCGACGGGCGCCCCGACCCGGATCGACGACGAGACGATCGGCGCCCAACTGCGCCTCGGCACCGACCGGGCCTCGGCAGGCGAGCTGCTCGTTCCGCGGGCGTGTTACATCTGCAAGCAGAAGTACACCCTCGTCGACGCGTTCTACCACCAGCTCTGCCCGACCTGCGCAGCGATGAGCCATGAAAAGCGCGACGCCCGCACCGACCTGACCGGCAAGCGCGCACTCCTCACCGGGGGCCGCGCGAAGATCGGCATGTACATCGCGCTGCGGCTGCTGCGGGACGGCGCCCACACCACCATCACGACCCGATTCCCCCGCGACGCCGTGCGCCGCTTCACGGCGATGCCGGACTCCGGCGACTGGCTGCACCGGCTCAGGGTCGTCGGCATCGACCTGCGCGACCCTGCCCAGGTGATCGGCCTCGCCGACTCCGTGGCGGCAGCAGGCCCCCTCGACATCCTGATCAACAACGCCGCTCAGACCGTGCGCCGCTCCCCCGGTTCGTACTCCATGCTCGTCGAAGCCGAATCTTCCCCGCTGCCGGCGGATTCCGTTCCCGAGATCGTCACCTTCGGCCACACCAACGACGCCCACCCGAGCGCACTCGCCGCCTCGGTCACGAGCCACCCGATCCTCGCCGCAGCGACCGTCTCTGCGACAACGGCCCTCACCGCAGACGACCTGACCGCGCTCGCGCTCGCGCCCGGGTCGTCCTCGCTAGCCCGGCATGCCGCAGGCACGGCGATCGACGCGGGCGGCCTCGTGCCGGACCTGCACTCCGTGAACAGCTGGACCGCCAACGTGGAGGACGTCGACCCGCTCGAGATGCTCGAGGTGCAGCTCTGCAACACCACGGCGCCGTTCCTGCTCGTGAGCCGCTTGCGGGCCTCGCTCGCGGCATCCGTTGCCCGGCGCACCTACATCGTGAACGTGTCGGCGATGGAGGGTGTCTTCGGCCGCGGCTACAAGGGGCCGGGCCACCCGCACACGAACATGGCCAAGGCCGCGCTCAACATGCTCACCCGCACGAGCGCGAAGGAGATGCTCGACGACGGCATCCTGATGACGAGCGTCGACACCGGCTGGATCACCGACGAGCGACCGCACCCGACGAAGCTGCGCCTGGCCGAGGAGGGCTTCCACGCCCCGCTCGACCTCGTCGACGGCGCGGCGCGGGTCTACGACCCGATCGTGCGCGGCGAAGCAGGCGAGGACCTCTACGGCGTCTTCCTCAAGGACTACAAGCCCGCCGCCTGGTAACCCCCCTCCCCCCAACTAATTCGACGGAGTTTTTGGGTTTTCGGCACGTAGGAGCGCGATTTAAGCCCTTTCCGGTCAAAAACTCCGTCGAATTGGTTCAGGGCGCGACGGATGCCGCGGCACGTCAGTCCGCCGGAGTCCAGACGTAGGGGGTCGTCGTCGTGACGGCCTCGAAGCCGAGACGCAGCAGGATCGGCAGGCTGTCGTCCGAGGCGTCGACCTGGAGGTAGGGCACGCCGCGGTGGGCGGCGAGCTGCGCGCGGGCCGCGACGAGTGCCCGGTAGATGCCCCGGCCCCGCCACTCGGAGAGGGTCGAGCCACCCCAGAGCCCGGCGAAGTCTGTGCCGGGCTGGAATTCCAGGCGGGCGGAGGAGACGAGGCGGTCCCCCGCCTCGGCGACGATGATCACGACCTCGTCGCCCGCCTCGCCGACGCTCGATTCGAGGTCGTCGGCGAGCCAGGAGTGGTCTTCACCCCACACTTCGGTCTGCAGCGCCGCGATCCGCTCGAAGTCTGATCGTGAGGTGACCCGGCGCAGGATGATCCCATCCGGAACGGTCGGGGCGGATGCGAGCGGCCCGGTCAGCCCGATCACGACCGTCTCGCGCTCCTCAGCGACAAAGCCAGCGGCACCGAGCCGTTCGGCCAGGTCGGTGGGCAGGTCGTGGCTGCGGGTCTTCCACTCGACGGCCTCGCCTCGGGCGGCGAAGAAGTCGCGGTGGCGGCGGATCAGCGCGTCGAGGTCCGCGCCGCGCACGCCCACGTCCCGCGCCGTCTCGACGAAGCCGCGGGTGCGGCCGACGACCCGCAGAACGGACCCCTCGAGCTCGTAGACGGGCGAAACAGGCGGCTTAGCGGGCACCCACAGGCGGAGCTGGGCGTCGTAGGCGGCGAGGAGGGCGGCAGGCGATGCGACGGCGGATGTCATTGCCGTCAGCCTACGATGCTGCGGGACCGACGGCATCCGCTGCGCTGGTCGCTTCGGTCGCCGTTCATGCCCCCGGGGTTTCGGCGAGCGCGGCGTGCCGGGCGAGCCCCTCGCGGAGGCCGAGGCGCACGGCCGGCCACTCGGCAGCGATGATCGAGAACACCACGGTGTCGCGCACGGCGCCCTCCGGCCCGACGGAGTGGCTGCGGAGCACGCCGTCCTGTTTCGCACCGAGCGCGGCGATCGCGGCGCGGGACTGCCGGTTGTGCCAGTGCGTGCGGAACTCCACCGCGATGCAGTCGAGCTCCTCGAAGGCGTACCCGAGCAGCAGCAGTTTCGCCTCCCGGTTGGCTCCGGTGCCCTGGGCGCCCTTCCCGAGCCAGGTCGAGCCGATCTCGAGCCGCTGCTGGTCGGGGCTCGGGTGCATGAATGTCGTCATGCCGACCATCGCCCCCGTCGAGGCCGAACGGATGCCCCACGGCATCATCTGCCCGGCCGCGGCAAGCGCGAGGCGCCGGTCGATCTCGGTGGCCATGGCCTCCGGTCGCGGGACCGCCGTGTACCAGGTGCGCCACAGCTCGCCGTCAGCGACCGCGATGCTCAGCTCGGCGGCATGCCCCGGATCGAGCGGCTCGAGCGTGACGCGGGTTCCGGCGAGGGTGGGCGCTGCGGCGAATTCCATGCCTCGACCCTATTGGATCGACTTCTGCTGCCAAATGCCGACTGGCGGTTGTCGCACCGAACGTGCCGCCGAGGATCGGTAGGCTTAAGAGACGTGCGACCGGCGCCAGAAGCGCCGGTCGAGACTGAGATGGAGAAAACGTTGCCAGGAGAGAACCTCACCCGGATCGAAGCCCAGGAGCGCGCAGCGCTCGTCACTGTGCAGAAGTACGCGATCAGCCTTGACCTCACGACGGGTCCCGAAACCTTCGCGAGCACCACGACGGTCACCTTCACCGCGACCCCGGGTGCCTCGACGTTCATCGACGCGATCACGCGCACGGTGCACGCGGTGACCCTCAACGGCGTCGACCTCGACCCGGCGATCGTCAGCGACGGCATCCGCATTCAGCTCGATGGTCTCGCCGCAGAGAACACGCTCACCGTCGTCGCCGACGCCGAGTACACCAACACCGGTGAAGGCCTGCACCGTTTCGTCGACCCGGTCGACAACGAGGTCTACCTTTACAGCCAGTTCGAGGTTCCGGACTCCCGCCGCGTCTTCGCCGTCTTCGAGCAGCCCGACCTCAAGGCCGCGTTCCAGTTCACCGTGACGGCGCCCGGCGAATGGGAGGTCGTCTCCAACTCGGCGACGCCCGAGCCCACGGATGCCGGCAACGGCGCGAAGACCTGGGCCTTCGAACCCACCCACACGATCTCGAGCTACATCACGGCACTCATCGCCGGACCGTACGCGGTCATCCGCAGCGAGCTCACCTCGAGCGACGGCCGGATCATCCCCCTCGGCCTGTTCAGCCGCAAGAGCCTCTCCCAGTTCCTCGACGCCGACTACCTCTTCGAGAAGACCCGCCAGGGCTTCGCGTACTTCGAGGAGAAGTTCAATTACCCGTACCCCTTCGACAAGTACGACCAGCTCTTCGTGCCGGAGTTCAACGCGGGCGCGATGGAGAACGCCGGCGCGGTCACCTTCACCGAGACCTACGTCTTCCGGTCCAAGGTCACGGACGCCATCAAGGAACGCCGCGTCGTCACGGTGCTGCACGAGCTCGCGCACATGTGGTTCGGCGACCTCGTCACGATGAAGTGGTGGAACGACCTCTGGCTCAACGAGTCCTTCGCCGAGTGGGCCTCGACCATCGCCACCGCCGAAGCGACCGAGTGGACGGAAGCCTGGACCACCTTCGCCGTGATGGAGAAGAGCTGGGCATACAAGCAGGACCAGCTGCCCTCGACCCACCCCGTCGTGGCGACGATCACCGACTTCGACGACGTGCTCGTCAACTTCGACGGCATCACCTACGCCAAGGGCGGCTCCGTCCTCAAGCAGCTCGTCGCCTGGGTCGGCCGGGACGAGTTCTTCGCCGGCGTCGCCTCCTACTTCGCCAAGCACCAGTGGGGCAACACCGAGCTGAACGACCTCCTCGTCGAGCTCGAGGCATCCAGCGGGCGCGACCTGTCCGGCTGGGCCGCGAAGTGGCTCGAGACCGCGGGGGTCAACACCCTCCGCCCCGAGATCACCGTGGACGCCGCCGGGGTCATCACCGGCTTCTCCGTGCTGCAGAGCGCGACCGCCGACTACCCGACGATCCGCCCGCACCGCCTCGCGATCGGGTTCTACGACCTCGTCGACGGGCAGCTCGTGCGCACCCACCGGGTCGAGATCGACGTCGACGGCGAGAAGACGGATGTCGCGGAGCTCGTCGGCCGCGCCCGCCCGGCCCTCGTTCTCCTCAACGACGACGACCTCGCCTATGCGAAGATCCGGCTCGACCCGGCCTCGCAGGAGGTGGCCCTCGAGAACCTCGCCGCGATCGAGAGCCCGCTCGCCCGCGCCATCGTGTGGGGTGCGATCTGGGACGCGACCCGCGACGCCGAGACGGGTGCCCGCGACTTCGTGAGCCTCGTTCTCGGCAACATCGCGAGCGAGACAGAGTCGACCACCCTCCGCACCGTGCTCGGCCAGCTCGTGCTCGCCGCGAACTACTACGTCGCTCCGGAGTTCCAGGCCTCGACGCTGACCGAGGTCGGCGACGCACTGTGGTCCCTCGCCCAGCATGCCGAGCCCGGCAGTGACGCACAGTTCCAGTTCGTGAAGTTCTTCGCGTCCGTCGCCGCGACCGACAGCCAGCTCGCGAGCGTCGCAGCGCTCCGCAGCGGCACGGTCCCGCTCGAGGGCCTCGAGATCGACACCGACCTCGCCTGGGAGCTGCTCATCGCCCTCGCCGCCGGCGGCAAGGTCGACGGCGCGGAGATCGACGCGGCGCATGCCGCTGACAACACCGCGACCGGCGCCCAGTCGGCCGCGCAGGCCCGTGCGGCCCTCCCGACCCCGGAGGCCAAGCAGGCCGCCTGGGATTCCCTGATCGAGACGGATACGGCACCGAACACGATCGTGCGCGTCACCGCGGCCGGGTTCCTGCGCGCGAACGACACGAGCCTGCTCGAGCCGTTCGTCGACACCTACTTCGCGATGCTGCAGCCGATCTGGGTCTCCCGCAGCTTCTCGATCGCGGAGAAGCTCATCATCGGCCTCTACCCGTCCCCGCTCGCCAACCAGGCGCTCGTCGAGGCGACCCGCACGTGGCTCGAGACGAACCCCGAGCCGGTCGCGTTGCGTCGCCTCGTGATCGAGAACCTCGCGGGAGTGGAACGCTCCCTCGCCGCCCAGGCGCGCGACGCCGAGTAGCCGCTCCGCGGCATCCGCCGGCCAGAACGGTCTCGCCCCTCAGGGGGCGGGGCCGTTTTCGCGTTGGCGGGGCGCTCAGGGTTCGCCCGGTCGGCTCTCGGTAGACTCGAAAGCGCTATGAACTGGGACATCATCTGGGCCGAAATCGTCACATACTTCACAACCACACTCGGGCTGCAGCTGCTGCAGGTGCTCGGAATCCTGATCGTCGCGTTCGCGGTGCACTGGATCCTGCAGTTCGTGATCCGCCGAGTGGTGATCCAGATCGTCACGGGCGTGAAACGCACGCAGAAGGTCGAGGACACCCGGGCGCTCAACGTGTCCCCTGTCGCCGCCGTGCGCGTCGTGCAGCGCACCCGCACGCTCGGCTCCGTGCTCACCAACATCGTCAATGTGCTCGTCGTGATCATCGCCGGCCTGCTCATCCTGCAGGTGATGGCCCCGAGCATCCTCGGCTCCTTCGCCCTGCTCACGGCCGCGATCGGCGCCGGCCTCGGCTTCGGTGCTCAGAACATCGTCAAGGACATCCTGAACGGACTGTTCATGGTCATGGAGGACCAACTCGGCGTTGGCGACATCGTCGACACCGGGTTCGCCTCCGGCGTCGTGGAGACTGTCGGCATCCGCATCACCCAGATCCGCGATGTGAACGGCACGCTCTGGTTCGTGCGCAACGGCGAGATCCTCCGGGTCGGCAACATGTCGCAGGGCTGGGCACGCGTCATCATCGACCTGCCGATCCCGTACAGCTCGGATGTCGAGGCCATTCAGTCGGAAATGCTGCGGGTCGCGACGGCGCTCGCCTCGAGCCGCAAGTGGCGGTCGATCATCCTCGAGAAGCCGGAGATCTGGGGCCTCGAGTCGATCTCCGCAGAGGCCCTGGTCACCCGGCTCGCCGTGAAGGTGCGCGTGTCGGCGAAGTGGGACTTCGCCCGCGACCTGCGCCTGCACCTGAAGCTCGCCCTCGACAGCCTCGGTGTCTCGCTCACGCCGCTCAACAGCGTCGTGATGACCGGGTCGGACGACGGCTCGGATGCCACGCCACCGACGAACCCCGTCGACATCGCCGCCGTCGCCGCGGCCGCGGAGCC
>NZ_JASJVI010000057.1:0-24320 GCF_035019865.1 Cryobacterium sp. 10I5 | reverse complement strand
AGTCCTACCGCGTCAAGCATGCCCTCATGAAATAGCCCCGGCCAGGCCCGGCTGGTCTCGAACCTGACGCCGATTGGTCCACCCCAACGCCACTCTGCCGCGGGTCAGTGCGAGGAAACGACCCCAAAAACCGACCGCCGCAGGCACCGTGATCAATTGGCCGGAAACGGTGCTGAAGTGGCCGGTTAATTAGCGATCAAATGGCCGGGTTCGAGTTGACAAAACACACGATGCCAGAAAGATCTCCACAGAGCCGATCGTGCCTGCCCGCAGCTGGTTGAACGCCAGCGAGTTATCCGAGAGCACCTCCTGGGGCGCCCCGTTCGCGGCGATGGCCCGTTCGAGCACGTCCTTGGCGTCGGCACTGTTCTCATGACGCGAATACGCGTCGGTACCCACGTCATATCCGCTGGCGTCGTCGAGCAGTTGATACACAGTAACGGTCTGCCCAGCAGCCAGCCGGTACTCGAACGCGTCCAGTTGCCACAACGACATCACCGTCGCGCGCACGAACGGGATATATGACGACTTCGGTCGCTTCCTCGGCGACGCGTCCACCTGCCCGGCGCTGGCCAGCAGACGCGCAATCGTCGCCACCGACGGCACCTTCCCTCCCGGGAACCCGTCGTCCATGGCCGCTTCGTAGTAGACCGAGCGGGGACCATAATCCCAGCCATCACCCTTGAGCCGTTTGCGGATCTTCACCAGCTCATTCACCACCACCTGCCCATACAGCCGGGCTGGGACCTTCGGGGCTCGAGAGCGTGGGTGCAATGCAGCAGCCGCCTCGTGGGCAGCTCGACCTCGGACCTTGTAGAACACGCTCCGAGAGATCTTCAGCGAGCGGCAGAAATCGGTAATCGATAGCGCGTGCGGCTGGGTCGGGTCGTAGTTCATGATCGCGGCACGAGTCTGTGGGGAAAGAGAATTCGTCATCCCCCGACTATCACCGCCGTCAGTGTCTCCGATGCTGTGAGATATCGTGTCCACGATGTCATGAGATCGCGTGTCCACGATGCATTGAGACAGGACAGTCCGGCGAGTTGGTAGCACGTTTCCGGGAACACGGTAGCGCTGGCGGGCGGTGGACTGCTCTGCTGTGAAAGGACAACGCAGAAGGCGTTGTCGTTTCATTGTTAAGGGCGGGTCATGGCGGAGTATCGGAAAATATTGGGGCTGTTGCTTGAAGGGCGGAGTTACCGCGAAGTCGTAGAGGTCGCGGGGTGCTCGCATCGCGACGTGGCCCGGGTTCGGCAGGAGGTCCAGGACCGCGGTCTCAGCTCGGCGGTCGGGATCACCGACACTGAGCTCGCGGAATGGTTCCCCGATGGGCGCCGGAGAGTGTCGGCTGAGTATGACCAGCCCGACTTGTCGCGGGTGCTGGCGTCGATGAAAGCGAACCGGCACTTCACGTTGCTGTTGGCGTGGCGTCGTTACGTCGACACCAAAGACGCGGGGAAGAAGTATGGGTATTCGCAGTTCTGCGCCTTGTTCACGGACTACCTCCGCACCCACGATCTGGTGGCGGTGCTCCGCCATGAGCCGGGCCGGGCGATGCTGGTGGACTGGGCCGGCGACACGATGGACGTCGTCGACACGATCACCGGCGAGGTGGTCCGGGCAATCTTGTTCGTCGCGGTGTTGCCGTTCTCGGGGCTGATGTTCTGCCGCGCTTACGCAGATATGAAGTCCCCGGCCTGGCTCGACGCCCACGTTCAAGCGTTCGCGTTCTTCCGCGGCGTTCCCCAGATCGTCGTGCCGGACAACCCGACGACCTCGACCCACCAAACCCACAAGGGCGACGCGGAACGGGTCGTCAACGCGAGATATCAGCAGCTCGCCGATCACTACCAATGCGCAATCGTCCCAGCACGCGTTAAGCGGCCGCGAGACTATCCCGAGGATTCTGTTATCCCGAGTTTCAGTCGCGGGGCCTGTGCTTTGGCGGCCTGATTGACTATTTCCGCGGGATAACGGCAGCCTGTTTACGCTGGCTCATCTCTAACGATTTTCACTGGAGGTGAGCCAGAGATGAGTGTTTGTATCAGCGATGTGATCGTGCAGGCTGACGCGGCAATTGGTCCGCTCGGACATGCGCCGTCGACGACGATGCAATACCGGTGGTCCGCTCCTACAAAACCGCGCTGAACGCGCTGCTCGACTATCTTCGCCAGTCGCAGCACCTTGCCCTGGCCGAGGTCAGCTTCGAAGTAATCAACCGCTCCACCATCACTGCCTTTCTCACCTGGCTGCTGGAGACGCAGCATCTTGGTGCCTCCTCCACTAACCAGCGCCTGGCGGCAATCAAGTCGTTCCTGTCGTATTGCGCCGGCGAGGATCCAGCGCTTGTGTCGATCTGGCTCGAAGTCACCCAGGTTAAACCCGCCCGCACCCGGACCCGGGCCCCGGACGGGCTGAGCATGCCCTCCGTCGACGCGCTCATCCGCGCCCCCGGACAAGACACCAGCCGCGGCCGCCGGGACACCACCCTCATCCTGCTCACCTTCGACGCCGCAGCACGGATCCAGGAAATCTTGAACCTGTCTCCGGCCGATATCGACACCACGATCGGCGCCGCCCGGGTGACGCTCACCAGCAAAGGACGCAAAAGCAGAACCGTCCCCCTCATGGACAAAACCGCCCGCCACCTCGACCAATACCTGGGCGAGTTCCATCTCGGCACGACGGATTCTGCTGCTCTATTGTTCTTCACTGTCCGGGCAGATCGTCGGCACCAGATGAGCCAGGACAATATCTCCTACCTGCTCAACAAACACGCCACCGCAGCACGGCAACAGTGTTTGGAAGTCCCGGAAAAGATTCATGCCCACCAGCTTCGGCACGCCCGCGCGATGCAGATGCTGCGCGCCGGAGTTCCCCTGCCTCACATCAAGGAGTTCCTGGGCCACGCGAATATTGCGACCACGAGCATCTACGCGTCGGCCGATAACCAGATGGTTCGCGAAGCCATCCAAAAAGCCGGAAGCGCCACACCCGAGCTCGCACCGCTCTGGACGGGAGGCGACGACCTGATCCTGCAGCTCGCTGGGCTGAAGTGATTATCCCGAGGAAATGAGCTCTCAGGCCGCCAAAGCACAGACCTCACGACCGAAACTCGGGATAACAGAATCCTCGGGATAGTCTTTTTTATCCCGAATTCGGGATAAGCGCGACAAGGCTGCAGCCGAAAACGCGGTGAACGTCGTGAACAAACGCGTCATCGGCTACCTCGATGACGACGTCTTCACGACGCTGAGCGAGTTGAATGCTGCGATCGAGGAACGGGTGCGAGAGATCAACCACGACATCCGCCGCGCCGACGACACGACCCGGTGGGAGAGGTTCGACACCGAGGAGCGGGAGCTGCTGGGCCCGTTGCCGGATGCCGGATTCGAGGACGTCTCCTGGAAGGAGCTGAAGGCAGCCCGGAACTACCACGTCACCGCGGACACGCAACGCTATTCGGTGCCGTTCGCGCTGGCGGGCAAGCTGCTGCGGGTTCGGGTGACGTCGTCCCGGGTGACGGTCTTCGATGGGAATGAGATGCTCTGCGAACACCCTCGGCTGACGGGCCGGAAGGGCCAGTACTCGACTCTGCCGGAGCATGTTCCACCGCAGCACCGGGATATCGACGGGCTGTGGTCCCGGCGGTGGTTCACTGACCGGGCGCGGAGCGCCGGGCCGGCAACAGTGACGGTGATCGAGCAGATCCTCGACGGCCAGGTGATTGAGGCGCAGGGCTACCTGTCCTGCCAGAACATCCTGGACGGGCGGGGCAAAAACAATCGGGAACGGTTGGAGGCGGCCTGCCAAGAGCTCGTGAACCGCCGCGCCCATCCGACCTATTCGACACTGAAACGGTTGATGGCGGCGATCGACAGTGATGCGAAGAAGCCCCGGCCGGTGGTCCCGGCGGCCTCGACCCGCAAACGCGTCAGCACCGTCGTTTTCCGCGACACCATGCCAGACGTCTATGTTCGCGACGCGTCCCACTACGCACGCGACGAGGAGGGAAAGTGATGTTCACCAGCATCGATTACGACAAGTTCCGGGCCCTTCGCGTGACCCATGTTGCGACACGACTGGAGGAACTCATCCAGGACGAAGCCAACGACACCCTCACCCCCGAGCAGCTGTTCCTCACCGCCGTCGATGACGAAGACTGGAATCCCGGTCGCTATCGTGAAATCAGCGTGACGGGCCATTTTGGTGCCGCGATCCCACGTCAGCGTTCGGCGCATGGGAGCAGGCAGCTTGTTGAAGGTTTCGATGAGTGCCGCGATCACGGTTTCGCTTTTCGCGCCGTGTGGGAACGGGACGGCGATCAGGATGCGACTGTGCCGTTCGACCAAGGTCACGATGTGGGACGTGCCGTAGCGCCCGACGATCATGTCGCCCTCCCAATGGCCAGGTGTCTTGCGGTCGTTCGCCTCGGCGGGACGGTCCTTCAGGGGCACAAGGCCCGGTATCCGTGACTTCTTCCCGCCGGAGGCAACACGCCGTTGCGGATGGCGGCGCAAGCGCCGAGTCCTGAGCTTGGCGGTCAATTCCACTTTCAGACCGGGCTGGGCTTGCACAAAGAGCGAGGTGTAGATCGTCTCGTGAGACACCCGCATCGCCGAGTCGTCCGGGAACTCCGCGATTAGGCGCTTCGAGATCTGTTGGGGAGACCAGCAGACCTTGAGTTTGGATTCCACGTGCTCGCGCAGACGATCATCCGAAGCGAGTTTCCCGAGTCGAGGCCGCCGGCTCCGGGCCTCGGCGAGACGTTCAGCATGAGCGGCACGGTAACCATTTTTCACAGACAGGCCGTCGACCTCGATATCCCGCCAGTGCAGCGGACTTTCGAAGCGACGCGCCCGACGCACGTGCCGTAAAAAACGCCATCCGCTGCTCCGGTGGCTTTGGTTTCCGTCCCATTTCACTCCTCCCAAGAAGCAGATTAGGAGGTCACCGGAACCACACCCTTGCATTGACCGCTTGAAACTGTCGCCGACTGAAAATAGGGCCACCAACCACTATGGAAGGTGATCAAATTGGACGATTGGGCAGAGATTCGCCACCTGCATTCGACTGACAGACCCCAACCCGGTCGCTCTCGCTGCGACCGGGAGCCAGCTGCTGGTTGAAGGCGTCGGGAGAGGTAAAGGCGCGCCCCGACATGAAGCGGCTGCGGAAGAAGCGATTCATCCGCTCGACCATGCCCTTGGACTCGGGTTCGCGGGCCTTGAGCAACTTGATCTGCGTGCCGAGAGTACCGACGAACGCGGCGGCCGGTCCGGTGAGTTTCCCGCACGAGATGCTGGTGTCGTTATCCCAAGTCATCCGGGCGGGAACGGCCTCGGCCTCCTGCATCAACGACCACATCCCGCCCAGCAGATCCGGCGACGTCCATGAGGGCAACATGCTGGCCTGGATGAATCCGGAAAACGTCGACGTCATCACTAATACCGGCGGTGCAGCGGTCTGGTCATGGCCCACCGGCAGGTCTTCGTGCGGGAACCAGAGATCACATTGGATTTTCAGCGCCAACGGCGTACTTTTCAACGAGCGTCGACAAATTCAATTGAAAGCTCCTCTTCTCGCAACACGTCGTTCAAGTCGGGATCAGTAAGCGCCGTCTCTGATCAGGACAGCCCTCGCTGTTCGCCAGAGGATGATCAGGTCACCGGTGATCGACCAATTCTCTACGTAGTAGAGGTCGAGACGGACACTGTCTTCCCATGACAGGTTCGAGCGCCCACTTACTTGCCATAGTCCGGTGATACCCGGCTTCACAAGAAACCTTCTGTGTACATGAATCTCGTATTGGTCCACTTCAATCTCAAGCGGAGGGCGAGGCCCAACGAGTGACATCTTGCCCGCCAAGACATTGAAGAGTTGAGGAAGCTCATCGAGACTGAAGCGTCGAAGATAGCCACCGATGAGAGTCACGCGCGGGTCGCCTTTTAGCTTGAACAACACCGAGTTGCCCTCTGACTCCTGCTGTTCACGCAGCTTTTCGAGCCCAGATTCGGCCCCCACGACCATAGACCGGAATTTGAACATAATAAAATGATTTCCGTTGATTCCGACTCGCTCCTGTCGGAATAGAACTGGACCACTCCGGCATAGACCGATGACCGCACTAATAAGGATAAGCAACGGGGATACAGCAACTATTAATAGGCCAGATCCGATTAGATCGAAGGCGCGTTTTGCAAACTGAGTGAGCCCTTCATAACGTGGCGTCTCAACATGAATGAGCGGTAACCCCGCCACTGGTCGCGTGTGTATTCGTGGACCCCCGATGTCTGTGAGGCTCGGTGCGACTACGAGGTGATGTTTCCCTGGTTCAAGGCTCCAGCTAAGTTCTCGCATCCGGATCGGAGACAGTTCAGCGCTGCTAGTGACCACGACGGTGTCCGCGTCAACCGCGCCCAGCGCCGCTTGCAAACTGTCGATATCGCCGAGGACCGGAATTTGCGTGTCAGGGAGAAAATCACCAGGAAATCCGTTTGGAACGCACACCCCAACAACGAGGTAGCCGGCTCCGGGTAGGCGCGAAAGTTCGCGGTTGACTCGTGACGCCGAAATTCTCGACCCAACTAGGAGAACCCGGGAGGTGAACCGACCGCGAAGCCGTTGTACGACCAGCCATTGACGCCAAATCCAACGAGAGAATACCAGCACAATGAGCCCCATAGGGAACGCGATGAGGATGTATCCTCGCGCCACATCGATATGGAAGAGATACGCCACTATCGCCAAGAGTCCGAATAGTCGGAGAGATGAGTTGGCAATGAGCTTGTATTCGTCGGGGCCGGTGCCGAGCACACGATAGCCGCGGCTACCGTAGACGCCGAGCATGGTCATCCAGCTCGCTATGAGGATCACGGACACCGCGGTGTAGTTGAGACCGAGGCCCATTGTGCTGCCGCGAAACGCGAGATCTGCCGTGTCGAGCCCGAACCACAGGATCTGAACCCCGAAGACGACCCAGATGAGCACGAGTAGGTCGGTGATTGCGAGGCGGCCCGCGTAGATGTCCCGCCAGTCACGGCTGGTCGTTTTGCGATCGACGGGTGGTGCCGTTGATGCTGCGTTCTCGTTCATTTTCCCCCTGCGGCGATTCGGGCACCGTGTATCCCGCTGCAACGATTTGCTCGGGTCCTCGTTAATGAAGCGACTACTTCCAGGTGGCGCCGCCATCGGAAGAGCGGCCCAGGGCGTCGCCCGCCCAGAGCCACAGAGTACCTGAGGCTCCCGACAGTGCGACGTTGCCCGGCAGGGACTGGGCCGGGGCAGGTGTCGGGTAGCAACCTGACACGGCGGATTCAAGGGAAGGCTTGAGGGTGAGCACCTGCACGCCGGCGCACCCTTTGCGACCGACCGCGGCGGCGAGATAGCCCGTGGTGGTGTCGGTGAGGGTGACCGCGCCGGGCAGGGTGACGGGCGAGGACCAAGTTGCGGCGGCATCCGTCGTAGCGAAAGCGCGACCGTCGGCGCAGAGGGCGGCCGCGTTCTTGCCGTCGCGCACGGCCAGGGTGATCACGGCGTCACAGGGGGCCTTCTCGGCGCCGACGGGGCTGTGCACGGTGGCACGGTCGGCAGGGTTGACGTACCAGGTGCCGGCGAGCTTGTCGGGGTAGGCCGAGTAGTTGTCGCCGGAGACGAAGGTCTTCACGAACTGGGGGGCGCAGTCCTGCTTGGCGAGGCCGACGAACTCCACGGTGCTCTCGCTCGTGGCGGAGAGGCGCTGCAGCGCGGTGACCTTGGTGGGGCCGGAGGCGTCGGTCTTCTTCCACGTGGCGCCGGAGTCGGTGGTGAGCTCGGGGGTCGCCGCGACCGTGGGGCAGGCACCGGTCTGGGCGCGCCAGGCGGTCTTGGCGTCGACGGCACCGAGGAGCCGAGTGGGCGGCACCGGGAGGAGGGTGCTCGCGGCCGGAGTGGAGGTCGACGTGGCCGTCGCGACCGGCGTCGGGGTTGACGCCGTGGTTCCGGCCGGCGTTGGCTGCACGCTCGAGGCCCCGAAGGTGGGAAGCGGGGCGGCCGTCTCGGCTGTCGCGGTGGACCGGTTGGAACCGAGAGCCAGCACGATCAGCAGAACATCGACGGCCACGAAGGCGACAACACCGACGTACACCCCGGTGCGACGGCGGGAGGTGTCGCGGGGAACGTGGCGGATCGGGCGGGCCATGGGCTACCGCCTCATTTCGGCGGCGGCCAGGGCGGCGGTGATCTGGGTGACGGCCTGGTCGATCGAGTGCGCCACGCGGGCGTAAATCTCTTCGGACTGGCGGTACGGATCTTCAATGTCGTCATCAGCGGCAGTGTGCGGCGGCGGGGTCAGGCCCTTGGTCGTCGATACTTCGGCAAGGTACGTGGTGATCGCTTCTGGTCCAGCGCTCGGCGTCGGCGGGATGGCGTCGACCAGGCGGGCGAACTGGGTGAGCGTGTAGGCGTAGCGGGCGGCCCGCGGGTGCAGCGAGACCACCTCGCTGCGGTGCTCGCGGGTGGCTGTGAGCACCAGGTCGGCCGACTCGATCAGTTCCCGGGTGAGCTGGGTGGCAGCGTGGGCCTGCGGGGCAGCGCCGTAGCGGATTGCGAGGCCCGCGGCCTCCGGCGTCATCGGGTAGCCGACCAGGGCCCGGGTTCCGGCGCTCGTGACGATGGCGGACACGCCCGCCTCGGTCAGGCGGGCCTGCAGCAGCTGCTCGGCCAGCGGAGAGCGGCAGATGTTGCCCGTGCACACGACAAGCACCGAGAGGGGGAGAGCGACCACCGTCACACCCGCGCTTTGGGCTTCAGGAAGGAGCGGTGCGCGGCGGCGGCCGGGGCTTCGGGCACTGTTTCGTCGCCGTAGCCGTAGCCGTAGCCGTAGCGGCCGTAACCGTAGGCATCCGGGCCCTTGGTCGGCAGCATCGTGAGCACGAGGCCGGAGACCGTGGCGCCCACGTTGTCCAGGGCCGCGAGCGCACCCTTGAGCTGGCCCTTCTGCGTGCGGCCGGACGCGACCACGACGATGGCGCCGCCGACGCTCTTGGCCAGGATGGCGGCATCCGTCACCGGCAGCAGCGGCGGGGAGTCGAAGATGACCACGTCGAAGGCTTTGTTGAACTCGGCGACGAAGTAGGACATGCGGGCGGAGCCGAGCAGCTCGCTCGGGTTGGGCGGCACGTGGCCGGCCGGCAGTACGAAGAGCTTGGCCTTGCCCCAGGGCTGGATGATGTCCTTCATCTCGGCGCGGCCCACCAGCAGGTCGGTGAGGCCGACGGTGCCGTCGATGCCCATGTAGTCGGCGAGCTTGGGGCGGCGCAGGTCGGCGTCGACGAGCAGAACGCTCGCGCCCGAGTCGGCGAGGGCGATGGCGAGGTTGGCGCCCGTGGTGCTCTTGCCCTCGCTCTCGATGGAGGAGGTGATCACGAAGCTGCGGTCCGTGCGGCCCACGTCGAGGAACTGCAGGTTGGTGCGCAGCGTGCGAAAGCTCTCGGCCCGCGGGCTGCGCGGGTCGACGTGCACGATGAGCGGGCGGTCCTGCGCCTTCGGGTCGAAGACGATGCCGCCGAGGATGGCGGCGTCGGTGACGCTCTCCACGTCGCGTTCGTTGCGGATTCGGGTGTCGAGGGTCTCCCGGAGCACGGCCACGCCCACACCGAGCGCGAGGCCGACCAGGGCGCCGAGCGCGATGTTGAGCGGAACGTTGGGGCTCACCGGGATGGAGGGCACGGTGGCGTCCTGCGCGCGGGTGAGCTTGACCGGGGAGACGGCGCCTGCGGCAGTGGGGGTCTCGATCTCCTGCACCACGGCGGTCAGGCTCTGCGAGGTGGCGTTGGCGATGTTGGCGGCGCGCACCGGGTCGGTGTCGAGCACGGTGATCTCGATGATCGAGGTGTCCAGCGGGGCGGATGCCGTGATCTTTTTGGCGAGCTCGTCGGCCGGGATGCCGAGACCCAGGGTTCCGATCACGGGCAGGAGCACGATCGGCGCGCTGACCAGGTCGGAGTACGTCTTGACGCGCTGCACGGTGAAGCTGCTGCCCTGCACGAGGTCGGCTGCCGTGCCGGCGGACTGCGTGGAGACGAAGACCTTCGCGACGGCACTGTACTTGGGGGTCTGCAGGATCGAGTACGTGGAGGCTGCGGCGACCGCAACGAGCGCGAGGAGCAGGATCATCACCCAGCTCTTGCGCAGAATGCGAATGTAGTCGCGAAGTTCCACGCGGCGGCCTCTCCCTAAGTGCACAGCAAGGCCCGTTGATTGTGCCCCCCAGACATGTTCTCACAGGTTGGGGGTGTGCTGTCACGCTTGGATCGGGCCGGGGGCATCCATTTACGGCGGTAGGCTGACGGGATGGGCCCGAATTTTGTATACAACGCGGCAGATCGGGAGTTGCCTCCCCTCCCCTGCGCTGCGACGGCCCGCACCTGACCCCACCCCAGACGACCAGCTAATGGACGATTCAGGGGGAAATCGTACAAGGCGGCCAGCCGAGTTTCTGGGCAGGTTCTTCCGGGTCGAACTGATGGTCACATTCCATCCGGGGATGTTCGACAATCCTCGTCTGGCCGGGCTGCTGCTCGGCAGCCTGACGACGATGGCCGCCCTCGTGATGTTCGTCTATGTCAAAACACCGGAAGAAGGCATGGCCCCGCACGCGGGCCTGTTTGTCATCATCGCGAGCGTCTCGCTCCTGGTGGGCCTGCTGTCGATTCTCTTGCGCCGCCTCTTCAACCAAACCGTGCGCACGATCGTGCTCACGTTCGTGCTGGTCGACACCGCCGTCAGCGTGTACCTGACCGACGCCACGTCCTCGGCCCTTGCGATGAGCACCTGGATCCTTGTGATCCTCGCACTGTGCTATGTTCCTGCCGATCATGCAATCGCTGCCGTTCGCGGTCGGCGGCACGGGGCTCGTCGTCGTCGCGCTGTTCGTGCACCCCGGGATGCGCGGAATCGACCTGCTGCTAATCATCCCGGCGGCGATCATCGCGAACTTCGGCCTGCACTGGCTCGTCACGAGCGCGCTCAAGTCGGAGACCGACGACCTGACCCGGCTCGGCAACCGCATTTTCTTCGAGCGCATCCTGAACGACCACGTGCGCAACGCCCGCGCCGATTCGGTGGGCACGGTCGTGCTCATGGACCTGGACCACTTCACCGTCACCAATGAGGTGCGCCAGCGCGTGAACGGCGACCGGGTGCTGATCGAGTTCGCTGCGCACTGCGTGCAGCTCGGCGGCCCGGACTCGGGCATGGTCGTCGCTCGCACCAGCGGCGACGAGTTCGCGGTGCTGCTGCCGGGCCTGGCGGCTCTCGAGGCCGAGGCCGCCGTGCAGCGCATGCGCGCGGATGTCCACGGCTTCTCCGAGGGAATCGCCAGCCACGAACCGGGAGAATCGGCCTCGGGCCTGCGGACACGCGTGACCGAGGCGCTCTCGAGTGCGAAGCGGAGTGGGCGCGGCACCAGTCGGATCCACGGCGGCCACTATGCGACGGCGACGGCGGTCGGGCAGGCGATCGCGAACGGCGAGTTCAACCTCGTGTTCCAGCCCATCGTCGACCTGCGCACCCGGCGGGCGGTGGGTGCGGAGGCACTGCTGCGCTGGACGCACCCGACCCGCGGCGCGATCTCGCCGGTCGAGTTCATCCCGCTGTGCGAGGCCAGTGGAGCGATGCCGCGGCTCGGTGATTGGATCGTGCAAACCGCCGTTTCGATCGCTTCCTCGTGGAACATGCCGGTCGACCCGGGCTCGCCGCCGTTCTACGTGAGCGTGAATGCCTCCGGCATCGAACTCGGCGACCCGCACTACGCCGATCGGCTGCTCGCCCTGTGCGACAGCGCCTCCCTGCCGATCGGGGCGCTCAAGATCGAACTCACCGAGAGCGACTACGTCGTGGAGTACGGCGCCGTGCACGCGAACATGGCCCAACTGCAGACGTCGGGCATCCCGATCATGATCGACGACTTCGGCACCGGCTCCTCGAACCTGGAACGACTGAGCGAGGTGCGCGCGAACGTGCTGAAGATCGACCGCCGCTTCATCTCGGGCATCGGCTGCGCCGCCGACGACGCCCCGCTCGTGCAGTCGATTCTCGGTCTCGCCCGCGGGCTCGCGAGCAGCGTCATCGCCGAGGGTGTCGAAACGGATGTGCAGGCCGACTGGCTCGACGAACACGAGTGCCGCTTTGCGCAGGGGTATCTGTTCTCCCGGCCCGTGGCATCCGCCGATCTCGCCGCGGTCTGCGCGGGACTGCGCTCGCGCTCGCGCGCGCGCACGTGAGACACGATAGTTTGAGTGCATGACCCAGGCCACGCCCGCCACTCCCCCGGCCCGGCGCGTGCGCTGGGGCCTCGACGACGCGGCCGTCGGCGCGGTCGGGGCGATCCTGCTCGTGCTCGCGGCCGACTGGGCGCTCAGCCACAGCTACCTCACCGACCCGAGGGTGGTCGAGGTGCTCAGCTACCTCGTGGTGTGGGTGCCGCTCCTCGGCTCCGTTCTCGTGGCCTGTTACCTGCGCGGCTCGCGCTCGCTCGCCCGCGACTTCGGGTTGCGCTTCCGCCCGATCGACCTGCTCTGGGGACTCACGATCGGGCTCCTGACCCGGGTCGTGGCCAGCCTCGCCGAGATCGCCGGCTACGGGCGGCTGGGCACCGGGGGCGTCACGCTCGATGCCCCGGCGCACGACGCCTGGTGGATCGTGTTGTCGCTGCTCGCGCCGGTGCTGATCGCTCCCCTGATCGAGGAGTTGTACTTCCGGGGCCTGGTGCTGCGCGCGGTCGCCGCGGCAACGGATGCCCGGCGCCCGGTGGCCCTTGCCCTCGCGGCGGTCGTCAGCGCGCTCGTGTTCGCACTGCTGCACGTGGTCGACGCCCGTTCCGGGACCGCGATTCTCGTGGTCGGGGCCGGGACGGTCGTGTTCGGGCTCGCGGCGGCATCCGTCACGGCGATCACCGGGCGGCTCGGCGGCGCGATGATCGCGCACATCGTGTTCAACGGGCTCGTTGTGGTGCCCGCGCTGCTCGGTTAGCGCCCAGATTCGCCGGCGGCGTGCGCCACACAGCACGTGAGGTGTCGCATATCGACCTTCCCGCACAGCGAACCTCGATATGCGACACCTCACGAAAGGGACAATGTCGCGTGATCGCGAGATGCAGCATCCGCTCGCCTGTGGTGGTGCCGGCGAGCGGATGCTGTCACGGTACTTCTGCGTGACGAGGAGCTACTTCGTGACGAAGGTGTTCAGCTGCTGCGCGACCGCGTCTGCGACCGCGTTCGGGCCGCCGAGGATCACCACTCGGCCGGGCTTGAGCCTGGTGAGCTCGGCCTGGATGACGTCGGGGATGCTGTCGGACGGGACCAGCAACACGGGAGCACCCTTGAGGCCTGCAACCGGGGCTCCTGAAAGGGCGTCCGGGAAGTTGTAGGCGTTGGCGACGTAGACCACGGGAGCTGCCGGGTCGAAGGTGGCCTGGGAGATCGCTGCGGATGTGGCGAACCGGTCAGCTCCCGACACGCGCGTGACCGCTCCTGCCGTGAACGCCTTCAGCGCGGCCGCGGTTGTATCCGAGACCGCGTTCACTCCGCCAAGAACGACGACGCGGCCGGGCTTGAGCCGGATCAGCTCGGCCTGGATCACGTCCGGGATGCCGTTGGAGGGAACCAGCAGCACGGGAGCGCCGTTCTTGCCCGCGACCGAGGCCGCGGACAGGGCGTCGGGGAAGTTGTTTCCGTTCGCGATGTAGGCCACGGGGACCGCCGGGTCGAACGCGGCAGCGGAGATCGCCACGGAGGTGGAGAATCGGTCGGCTCCGGCCGCACGCGTGACGGCTCCTGACGTGTATGCCTGGAGCGCCGCCGTGACAGTGTCGGAGACGGCATTCGCGCCGCCGAGGACGACGATGCGTTTCGGCTTCAGCCGGGCCAGCTCAGCCTGGATCGGAGCGGGAATTCTGTCCGCCGGGACCAGCAGCACGGGCGACTTGTCCTTGCCCGCGACGGGTGCGGTTGAGAGTGCGTCCGGGAAATTAGACCCGTTCGCGATGTAGGCGACCGACACGTCCGGGTCGAACGTGGCTGAGGAGATCGCCGCAGACGTATCGAATCGGTCGGAGCCGGAGAGACGCACGACCGGGGCCGGCGTCGGGCCGGTGTCGGGGTCGCAGTCGGCGTCGGCGTCGGGAAGGCGGCATCGGTCAGCGTAGCGTTGATGCCGGGCCGGTTGGATGCAGCAACGACCGTGACGGGTGTCGCCGAAGCGAGATCGCCCACGTTGTCGAAGTACTGCGGGACGAGACCGGAGTTGCTGTCGTATCCGACGAAGCCGACCTTGTAGGAGCCCGCCATCAACGACCCGATGGAATAGGTTCCGTCAACAGGGGTCGGGCCCCCGGTGATGTAATCACCGCTGGTCGCGGAGCAGACGTCGACGTAGCTCCTCGCGACCTTGGTCACGCCGCCGAAGGTCTGGGTGACGGTTCCGCTGATTGAACTCGCCGCCTGGAGGTTTGCGTCGACGTTGGGGACGGTTGCGTGCGCTGTCACCGCGACCGCAGTGGCGGTGGCGGTGGCGGTGGCGAAATCATTGGCATCCGTGTGCCACTTGGACACGACGGCCGAATCGGTGTTGTAAAACCTAATCTTGTAGCTGCCTGCGGCCAGGCCAATCATCGAGTAGTGACCTGCGGCATCCGTTTCGCCGGAAGATGCCTCGCCCTGGTATTCGAGCGCGGACGTCGCCGTTGCTGAGACTCGCACCCCCGCGAGGGGCTTCGCAGTGCCGTCGATGTTCGACGTCACGGTTCCCGTGATCGTCGAGCCGGTTTCCAAGACGGCATCGATGCCCGGCGTCGTCTGCCCGACACGCACCGCGATCCGCTGCGCGAACGTGAAGTCCGCGGCGTTGCCGGAATACTCATTGGCAAGGCTTGAGTAGAAAGTCTGGAAGTACACCACGTAGTCACCGGAAGGGAGCGAACCGACCGAATAGGTCCCGTCTGCCTTCACGCTGGCCCCCGAGAAGGATGCCTTCCCGTCCGCGGAGTATACGGTCACGTACGCGCTTTGGACCGGTGTGATCACGCCGTCGACGTTCTTCGTCACCGTGCCGGTGATCTTGCCTCCAACCGTCACCTGCGCGTCAACGCCCTGGCGGGCCTGCGCGTTTGCGACCGAGACTACGGTTGCCGCGGCGAAGTCTGGAGAGTCCTGGTACCACTCGGAGATAATGCCACTCTGCCATCCTGAGAAGTTCAGCTTGTACTCCCCAGCCGGCAGTGCGGTCAGGGAATAGTGGCCGGTGGCGTCGGTCTGGACGCTGGTGACCCATGCGTGACTAGCGGTGACGGCATAGACCTGGACGTCCGCACCCGGTGACAGCACCCCACCGGTGTCAATGGTGACGATGCCGCTGATCGAGGCGGTGGCCGGATCGGCCACAGCATTGGCCGGCGCTGCGCCGGCGAGCGTGCCCACAACGAGCAACGCGGTTAAAGTCAGGGCCCCAGCGAAGCTGCGCTCCCGGATTCGACGATAGATGTTCCCCATGACAACTTTCATTTGTTTCAGCGCGCCAGCCAGCATCACTCCCGCTGCGTACGCGCGGAGGTAACCCCCCGTTTAGCCTGAGGCTAAACCGAGCACGACCACGCATGGCCGACGCCACCACACCCCCGGTGGGCAGATCTGTTGGCCATGAGTGGGCATCTTCTACTGGCCGCCAGTGGGCAGATCGGATTGGCCATTGACACACGAACCCAACGCCGACAACGTCGACCGGTGCCGGAGGATCCTGCTAGGCGAGCTCACCCTAGAAGCTGCGCGCGCAGAGATCGAAGCGAAATACCGCCATGAGCCCGCCCCCGCCGACTGATCGCCCAGTGGCTCAGGAGCGTATCTGGGTGGCTGGAACGCCGCGCAGGCACGCGATGAACTCGACCCAGCGGACGCGCCGGCGGATCTTGCGGGCGTCTGGGTAGCGGTTCTTGCTCTCACCCTCATAGTGTGAGCGAAACGCCCAGCCGGGGCTGATGGAGCACATTGTGCAGTTGGCGAGGCTCGGCGAGGTATCAGCGCCGATGAGCAGGCTCCGGCAGTTTTCGCAGTAGGACGGTTCGACATCCTCGGCAGTGAGGGTGCCGATACCATCGATCCACCAGCGCCAATCGGTGGCGTTGTAGGCGGACTTTTTGACAGCAGCCCAGCTGTTGTGGCGCCATGAGCGGATGCGGCCAAGCCGGCGTTCGATGCGGAGGCGGCGTGCGACCCGGCGCGGGTCCGCTCCGTCGTCACCCTCGAACCAGTCCGGCTGGACAGTGCAACGCCAGCATGGCACGCGCAGCGGGCGGCGGCTGCCGCACTCGGTGCAGTAGCCGGGTAGGCGCTGGATAGTCGTTACCGTCGCTGTGAGGTGCCACGTATTTCCGCACAAATAACTGCCGTCGCCGACCTCGAGTGAGACGCGGGAACCAACCTCTACGCGGCCAAGCTGGCGCAGTCGCACCCACCTGCCGTCATAGGCGGCTTGGAAAGCGCCGGCCGCCGGCATGCGGCGCCAGGAAAGTCCAGCGCCGGACTCAAGCTCATGGACCGAGCCGCTCATAGTGGTTACTCGCCATCGCCCAGGCCCGTCCATCACCTGGTGCATTTCCCTTTTGCTCATAGCCACTACATGCGCGGGCCTGTCCGGCGGGCGACGCACCCGCGCATGAACGACGCATGCCACAGCCTCTGCGCGACCAGGACCTCTCACTCCGCCTCGATCTGCTCGCCTGGGAGGAGCCCATGCCGGCGCTTGAGTGGACGAACAACGTCGGGTTCTGGTGGCCGATGACGTCATGGGTGATGCTCGACAACCTCGTGAGGAATGTCGGAAGCGGGCGGGATTGGCGTTACCTAGTGATCCAGGAGGTAGCAGACCCTTTTGCCGCGACAGGTCACGTGTACGCGCAGACGCTCGGATCGCAGGCCGGGCTCGCCGTTGAGATCGGCGAATTCCGGCCTCCGGACAACGAATACCTGTGGCGGCTGGGAACGGTCGGCGGGGCTACGCGGCCAGAGGTGAATGTGCACACGGATCCTCAGATGACGCTCATCGTCCAGCCGAACGAGATACACAAAGTGCCGGTAGCAGTCGGAGCCCTGATCGCGTGGCTTGCCGATCAAGAGGTTTCACCCGGGCTCCAGCGCCAGCGCGTCTACTACTGAGTGATCCCGCGCATGCTGCTGGCATGGGAAACGAACAGCACGGACCGGCGTTCTGGGCATGCGGCGAAGCGACCGGCGGTGAGCTGTGGCTGGGGTCAAGCCCGGGAGTCCTGCTGTCCTCGATCATCCCCGGCTACGGACTGATTTGCCGCGCGGAGACAATCGTCGAGGGCGGCTCGTGGAGCGAGCTGCTCAAAGAACACAGGTTTGATTACGCGTGCGGTCTGGCCAAGGCGGCCCAGCGAAAAGCCCTCGTCGCGGCCAGGGAAGAATTCGGATGGAGCACCATCACAGAAAGCTCCGAGAATCTCGATCGCCTCTATGCCGAAAAATCGTTGGTCCCATCAAGCGCTAGCTGGGCCTCGGTGAACCCGCTGCTGGTCGTCGTTCATCCGATCATGAAAGCGCTCTACTGGGATCCGCCTACTGGTGGTAAATCGCTAATCGTCATCGACCCCAGGGCGGAGATTTCCCTACTGCGCGGAATGCTACTCGTGGGTGCGCTGGACAGTGCCGGCCGGATTGACGCACGCTCTCGCGTAGCGGATCCGTACGACATGTAATACGGCACGCGTTTCTGCCAGATCTTAACCGCGCATGTGTCTGGCATGATTTCCAACAGCACCACCCCAGCCCGCACGCCCGCCGAACGTACCGCCTACATCAAGGCGCTCGTTGACGCATCCCCAGAGTTCACGATCGGACAGATGGACCGCTTAACTGCGCTCCTCAGGCCGGAGCCACTTGCAGCACTCGTGCCTCTCGCCGCGTAGCTCGGCACGCCCTAAGCCTCTCACCCAACCGGTGAGGGGCTATTCTGGGTTTAACACCCGGTCAGATCCCGAAACTACTTGGACCCGCCAGATGTATTTCCGTGACGGAACTCCACGACGTCGCCGTCCTGCATGACGTACTCCTTGCCCTCGATGCGGGCCTTGCCCTTGGCGCGGGCCTCGGCGATGGAGCCTGCGGCGATCAGGTCGTCGAAGGAGAAGACTTCGGCCTTGATGAAGCCCTTCTGGAAGTCGGTGTGGATCACGCCGGCGGCCTGCGGGGCGGTCCAGCCTTTGTGGATCGTCCAGGCGCGGGTCTCCTTGGGGCCCGCGGTCAGGTAGGTCTGCAGGCCGAGGGTGTCGAAGCCGATCCGGGCGAGCTGGTCGAGACCGCTCTCGGCCTGGCCGGTCGAGGCGAGCATCTCCGCGGCGTCGGCCGCGTCGAGCTCACTGAGTTCGGACTCGAGCTTGGCGTCGAGGAACACGGCGTTCGCCGGGGCGACGAGGGCGGCGAGCACGGCGAGCTTCTCAGCGTCCTGCAGCACGGCCTCGTCGACGTTGAACACGTAGATGAATGGCTTCGCGGTGAGGAGGCCGAGTTCGCGGATCGGCTCGATGTCGAGCTTCGCGGAGGACAGCGGCTGGCCGGCGTCGAGCACGGCCTGCGCCTTGAGCGCGGTCTCGAGCACGATCGGGGGCATCTTGCGGCCCTTGACCTCTTTCTCGAAACGGCTGATGGCCTTCTCGAGGGTCTGCAGGTCGGCGAGGATCAGTTCGGTGTTGATGGTCTCCATGTCGCCGGCCGGGTTCACGGCGCCGTCGACGTGCACCACGTCGGGGTCGGCGAATCCGCGGATGACCTGAGCGATCGCATCCGCTTCACGGATGTTCGCGAGGAACTTGTTGCCGAGGCCCTCGCCCTCACTCGCGCCGCGCACGATGCCGGCGATGTCAACGAAGGACACCGGTGCCGGGAGCAGGCGTTCGCTGCCGAAGATCGCGGCGAGCGCGGCGAGCCGGGAGTCCGGCAGGTTCACGATCCCCACGTTCGGCTCGATCGTGGCGAACGGGTAGTTCGCCGCGAGCACGTTGTTCTTGGTCAACGCGTTGAAGAGGGTGGACTTGCCGACATTGGGCAGTCCGACGATTGCAATAGTAAGAGCCACGAGAATCCATCGTACCGGGCGGGCCCCGTCGGGCCTGTCGGTGGGCCGTGAGAGCATGAAGGGGTGCCCCTCAACTTCACCGCGATCGACTTCGAAACCGCCAACTCCTCGAGCGCCTCCGCGTGTTCGGTCGGGCTGGTCAAAGTGCGTGATGGGCTCGTGACCGACCGTGTCGGCTGGTTCATCCAGCCCGCACCCGGCCACGACGAGTTCCTGAAGTGGAACATCAAGATCCACGGCATCTACCCGGCGGATGTCTTCGGCGCCCCGACCTGGGCCCAGCAGCTCCCTGCGCTGGTCGCCTTCGCCGACGGCGACACGCTCGTCGCCCACAACGCCGGTTTCGACCTCGGCGTCATCAAAACCGCCTCAACGGTCGCCGGACTCCCGGTGCCCGACTTCAGCTATGTCTGCAGCCTGCAGGTCGCCCGCCGCACATATCACCTCGACTCCTACCGGCTCCCGGTCGCCGCCATGGCGGCCGGCTTCGAGGACTTCGCCCACCACGACGCCCTCGCCGACGCCGAGGCCTGCGCCGCCATCATCATCCACGCCGCAAAGCGGCACGGTGCGGACACCCTCGAAGACCTGGCCCGCATCACCAAGGTCGGGGTCGGAGCGATCGGACCCGTCGCCATCGCAGCGAAAGCCGCGATCCACGGGCCGATGGCCCTGAGTTAGCTGACGACGAGTTAGCTGAAGAACGAGTTAGCTGAAGAACGAGCGAGCAGAAGAACGAGAGGCACCGCCATCATGGACTCCGAAGACCTGCCCCTGAGCCCCTGGCCCCAGGACATGCAGCTCAACGTCGAAGAATGCTGGCCACCCCTGATCTTCCTGCTCTTCGTGCGCAGCGCCTGGCGGCTTGAGATCGGTTCCGTCCCGAAGCTCGACTCCGAACCGGACCCGGGCACCTCCTGCCGGCCGGTCCACCTCGACCTCGACGCCGCCGTGCAGCGCTGGCTGACCGAGTGGCGGCGAGCCTGGAGCCACTTCGACGCGGCCAAACCGGCCGTCGGCATCCCGGACGAGGAGGTCCAGCGCCTCCTGGACACCCTGACCGACGAGGAGTTGTGGGCGGCGACCTCGACCTCGACCTGGCCGTCCGACTTCTGGAACACCGGAATCGACCAGGAGGCGTGTGAGATGTGGCGCACGACCATGCCGGCGGCGCTCGGCACCCTGCCGGAGAACCGGGTCATCCCGGCGCTCGTCACGGCCTGGCGGGGCGGCCTCACGACGATCATCCAGCTCCCTTACCTCGGATTCTTCGCCCAGCGGATCAACCGGCAGCATCTCGTCGTCTCGCGAACCACCCGGAACGACCCGGAAATGCTCGCGCAGGCGCTCGCGCTCGAGGCCTGACCCGCGACTCTCCCGGGGCCTGCGCGGTGAGTGTCGGTGGCCGCTGGCAGAGTTGGAATATGGATCCCTGGCTCACCCTCCTTCTCGGCATCGCCCTCGGCGCCATGCTCGGCGCCCTCTGCACGGTCATCGTGCTGCAACGCCGCGCCGCCCGGGCCGGCGCGGCCACCTCCGGTGCTGGTACGCACGCCGTCGATCCCGCGGTACTCGCGGCCCGGCACCAGGTCGACCTCGCCGAGCTGCGGTCCGCCGAGGCCAAAGTCTCGGCCATTCTGCGCGAAGAGCTCGCCTCGGTGCAGGCCACAACGGATGCCCTCCGCGAGCAACTCGCCGACGCGCAGCGCCGGGCACGAGAGTTCGACGAACGGCACCGTGAGGAGGCCGCCGCCCGCACCGAACGCGAACAACGGGAGAGCAAGGTGCTCCAGGCCCTCGCCCCGGTGCGGGAAAGCCTGCACGACATGCAGCTCAAGGTCTCGGAGCTCGAGGCCCAGCGCAGTCTGCAGCACGGCGAGCTCAGCCAGCAGCTTCGCAGTGCGACCGAGTCGGAGGAACGGCTGCGCAGCACCGCCGAGTCGCTGGCCTCCGCTTTGCGCGCGAACGACACCCGCGGTGTCTGGGGCGAGACCCAGTTGCGCAGCGTGGTCGAGGCCGCCGGGCTCATCGAGCGAGTCGATTTCGACGTGCAGTCGAGCATCAGCTCCGACGCAGGGTCCGGCCGCCCCGACATGGTCGTGCACCTGCCCGGAGGCAAGAACATCGCCGTCGACGCCAAGGTGCCGTTCACGGCGTTCCTCGAGGCGAGCCAGATCCCGGCGACGGCCACCGGCGCCGAGGGCGCCCGGCGCACGGCACTCCTCGGCGCCCACGTGAAGGCCGTGCGCGACCACATCACCGCCCTCGGCAGCAAGGCGTACTGGCAAGGCCTCGAGGCCTCCCCCGAGATCGTGATCGCGTTCATCCCGAGCGAGTCCCTCGTGTCGTCCGCTCTCGAAGCCGACCCCTCGATCATGGAGTTCGCCTTCTCCAAACGGGTCGCGCTCGCCTCCCCCGTGACGCTCTGGTCGGTGCTCAAGACCGTCGCGTTCACCTGGCAGCAGGATGTCCTGACCCACGACGCGAAACTGCTCTTCGACCTCAGCCGTGAGCTCTACGCCCGGCTGGCCGTCACCGCCACCCACATCGAGAAGCTGGGCCGCTCCATCGAGCGCACCGTCAAGGACTACAACGGGTTCGTCGGGTCGATGGAACGCCAGGTCCTGCCGACGGCGCGTAAGCTCAACGCCCTCGACGAGTCCAAGGTGCTCGCCCCGCTCGCCGGGGTCGAGGAATCGCCGCGCGAACTCGTCGCGTGGGAGTTCGTGACCGAGCTGGAAGCCGCGGGACTGGCCGCGGCCGAACTCGAGGCATCCGCCCAGCGCGCCGACTGACCGGGCGCTGGGCGACACTCGCCGTTCCTGCCGAATGTTTCCCGAAGAACGGGACGGCTCGGCCGGAACGGCGATTCTCGCGTGTCTCGCGTGCGGAGACGCGGGTCAGTGCGCGCCGGTCAGTGTGCGCGGGCTACAGCCACTTGGCGGCGAGGTGGTCGGCCACGACCCGGCGGACCGTGCCGGACTTGCCCCGCATGACGATGCTCTCGGTGCGGATGATCGGACCCTTACGACGCACCCCGTCGACGAGGCCGCCGTCGGTCACGCCGGTCGCGACGAAGAAGGTGTTGTCTCCCGAAACCATGTCGTCGAGATCGAGCACCTTGTCCACGTCAAGGCCGGCCGCAATGGCCCTGGCGCGCTCGGCGTCGTCCTTCGGGGCGAGTCGGCCCTGCATGAAGCCGCCGAGCGCCTTGAGCGCACACGCCGTCGTGATGCCCTCGGGGCTGCCGCCGATACCGACGCACATGTCGATGCGGGTGCCGTACCGGGCGGCGTTGATACCGCCGGCGACATCGCCGTCGGACATGAGCCGGGTGCCGGCTCCCGCGCTCCGGATCGCGTCGATCAGGCCTTCGTGGCGCGGACGGTTGAGCACGGCGACGACCATCTCGCCGATGGGCTTCCCCGTCGCCTGGGACAGCGCGCGCAGGTTGTCGCCGATCGGCTGGTCGAGGTGCACGACGCCGAATCCGGCGGCTCCCGTGACGATCTTGTCCATGTAGAACACCGAGGAGGCGTCGAGCATCGTGCCACGGGACGACACGGCGATCACGGAGAGCGCGTTCTGGCGGCCCTCGGCCGTGAGGCTCGTGCCGTCGATCGGGTCAACCGCGATGTCGCAGGCCGGACCGGTGCCGTTGCCGACGTGCTCTCCATTGAAGAGCATCGGGGCCTTGTCCTTCTCGCCCTCGCCGATGACGATGACTCCGTCGAAGTTGACGGTGCCGAGGAACACTCGCATCGCGTCGACGGCGGCCTTGTCTGCCGCGTTCTTGTCTCCGCGACCGATGAACGGCACCGCGCGAATGGCCGCGGCTTCGGTCGCACGCACCAGCTCCATGGCCAGGTTCCGGTCAGGGTGGGTGAAATTGGGGGCGATTTCGGGGCTGTTCACAGATGGTCCTTCCCGGACGAAGAGTGCGGCAGTGGCGAGGCCCAGCTTTGGGCCGGCGCCGGTCTCCCAGCGCTGCCGTTTAAGAGCCTAGCGCCCGACCAGCGGGAACGGCTGTTGTTTCCCGTCCAGCCATCCAGTCGTCGTCAGTAGGATGGGAAGACCGAAACTGTTCAATCGAGGAGACGCAAAAACATGCCCATCGCAACCCCAGACCAGTATGCAGAGATGCTCGCCAAAGCCAAGACCGAGGGTTTCGCCTACCCGGCGTTCAATGTTTCGTCTTCCCAGAGCATTAATGCCGTCCTGCAGGGCCTGACCGAGGCCGGCTCCGACGGCATCATCCAGGTGACCACCGGTGGCGCCGATTATTTCGCCGGCCACACGGTCAAGAACCGCGCAGCCGGTGCGCTCGCCATGGCCCGCTTCGTGCAGTCCGTCGCCGACAATTACCCCGTTACCGTTGCCCTGCACACGGACCACTGCCCCAAGGGCGCCCTGGACGACTTCGTCCTGCCGCTCATCGCCGCATCCGAAGCCGAAGTGAAGGCCGGACGCAACCCGATCTTCCAGTCGCACATGTGGGACGGTTCCGCCATCCCGCTCGCCGAGAACCTCGTCATCGCGAAGGACATCCTCAAGCGCACCAAGAACATCAACGCGATCCTCGAGGTCGAGATCGGCGCCGTCGGCGGCGAGGAAGACGGTGTCGAGGGCGACATCAACGAAAACCTGTACACGACCCTCGACGACGCCAGCGCCATGGTCGACGCGCTCGGCCTCGGCGAGAACGGCCGCTACATGGCCGCGCTCACCTTCGGCAACGTGCACGGCGTGTACAAGCCCGGCAACGTCAAGCTGCGCCCGGAACTGCTCAAGGAAATCCAGGACGGCCTCGCCGCCAAGTACGGCACCGGCGTGAAGCCGCTCAACCTCGTCTTCCACGGTGGATCGGGATCGACCGCGGCCGAGATCGCCGAAGCCGTCGCCAACGGCGTCGTGAAGATGAACATCGACACCGACACGCAGTACGCATTCACGCGCGCCGTCGCCGGCTACATGCTCAAGAACTACGACGGCGTGCTCAAGATCGACGGCGAAGTCGGAAACAAGAAGCTCTATGACCCGCGTGCCTGGGGCAAGGTCGCCGAGACGGCCATGGCCGCCCGCGTCGTCGAAGCCACCCAGCAGCTCGGCTCCGCCGGACACTCGGAGAGCTAGTCTCCGACCCAATAAAAAGCCGGACCAAGCCGGGGTGGATTCTTCTGAATTCTGTCTCTTAT
>NZ_JASJVI010000056.1:0-24391 GCF_035019865.1 Cryobacterium sp. 10I5 | reverse complement strand
GCCGTGTCTGCCGCGGCGATGCACAGCATCGCCGCGCCGAGCAACGCCCAGGCGAGTCGTTCGGCCTTCACCAGGACCGCCCGGGTGAACACCAGCCCCGCCACCGCGAATTCGAGCCCGAGGTAGTACGCGTAGTCGACCCAGACCGGACGTTCGGCCGCGGCGCTGGTCACCGTGGCCCAGGCGTACGCGGCGACCCCCAGACTCACCACGACGAAGGCTACGAACACGGGACGAGGCATCACGATCGCGCGGTGCGGCGACGAGGGCGTCTGGTCGAGGTCGGGGCGGTCAGGTCCCACGTCTGGGGCCTCTCTTCTTGGTCGAACGAGGAAACGGGTAGGGATGTGCACATTCCGGATCGACCAGATTTGCATACAATTCTCCCTGAGGATACGTCATACTGTGTCTGCACGGTACCCCCGAAGACACCGCGCGAACACAGGAGCAAGTCACGTGGTGCACTGCCCGGTTTCACCTCGAGATGTGCTCGGTTCCGAGTTCGTAGGGCAGGCAATTGAATGCAAAACGGCCGTCGGCGAGCGCCGTTGCGGTTTTCACGATCCACAGGGGGTACGCATGAACCCATACGCACTGACGCTGGCGGGTCTGGTTCCGCCCCGATGAGCGGGGCATTGCGGGTCGGTGTCGTCACGGCCTTTCCCCCCGGCCGTAACAGCCTGAACGAGTTCGGCTTCCACCTGGTCAAACACCGCCCGGCAGGCCGAGGTCGGCGAGGTTCTGCTGTACGCCGACGTGACGGATGCCGGCACTCCGGCCCCGCTCGACGGCGTGACGGTGTACCCGAGCTGGACTTTCAACAGCGTGGCGAACATCGTGCGACTCACCCGGACGATCCGGCGCACGCGCCCGGACGCCGTACTGTTCAACCTCCAGTTCGCCACGTTCGGGGACAAGCGCATCCCCGGGGCACTCGGACTCCTGATCCCCGCCCTGCTGCGATTCTCCCGGGTGCCGACCGTCGTCGTACTGCACAACCTCGCTGACAACGTCGACATGCAGGATGCCGGCTTCGCGGGCTCCGCGACGACGGCGCGCCTGATGAAATTCGCGGGACGCATCCTCACCCGCGCCCTGCTTCGCGCGGACCTGGTGGCGCTGACCATCCCGCGCTACGTCGAATACCTGCAGGAGAGCTACGGCGCGACGAACGCCCTCCTCGCACCGCACGGAAGCTTCGAGGAAGTCGCGCTCCCGTCTTTCGGCGTACCGGCCGGACGCCGGCGCATCCTCGCGTTCGGCAAATGGGGCACATACAAGACCGTCGACGTGCTCGTCGAGGCATACCAGGCGCTCCTTGAGCGCGGGTACGGAGACCTCGAACTCGTGCTCGCGGGCACGGACAGCCCGAATTCCGCCGGCTACATGCAGTCGGTCGCTGAACGCTTCTCCGACCTGCCTGACCTCGTCTTCACGGGCTATGTCGCCGAGGAGGAGGTGGCGCCGCTGTTCTCCTCCGCGACCGTCGTCGCCTTCCCCTACACGTCCACGACCGGGAGTTCGGGTGTGCTGCACCAGGCCGGCGAGTATGGCCGCGCCGCCGTGCTGCCCCGCATCGGCGACCTGGTCGACATCATCGAAGAAGAGGGCTTCCTCGGAATCTACTTCGAACCGGGTGACGCGACCAGTCTCGCCGACGCTCTCGCTGAGGTGCTCGACCACCCCGAACAGCGCGTGTCGCTCGGCCGTCGCAACTTCGCGGCCGCTTCGGGCATCCCGATGTCCGAGGTCGTGCACTGGCACCTGATCCACATCCAGCGCCTGATCGACAGGCGGGCCAGGCGGTGACGGCGGAATCTTCCTCCGCGCGCCCCTCCCTGGTGGGTGGCGGAACGGCTCTTGCAGTGGCCATGATCGTGGCCAACGCCGGGAACTACGTGCTCAACCTGTTCCTCGGCCGGGTGCTGACCCCCGCAGAGTTCTCGGATGCCAACCTGATGGTGACGCTCATGCTCACCATCACCTCGATCGCGCTGTGCCTGCAGCTCGTGGCGGCCCGCTTCGTCGGAATCTATGATGAATCCGGCGAGCCGGCCCGTTCCGACCGGCTCGCACGAACCCTGCGCGGCTATGCGCTCGGTGCCGGGATCGTGACCGGGTTGGTCCTCGCGGGAGGCAGTGCGCTCTGGTCGCAGGTATTCCACACCGCCTCATTCTGGCCATTCGTCATCCTCGGCGCCGGGATGCCGTTCTACCTCGTGCAGTCCGTCGGCCGGGGTGTCATGCAGGGCCGGCTGCGCTTCCCCGGCCTCGCCACGTCCTTCGTGGTGGAGATGGTTGTGCGTCTCGGCTGTGGCGTGGCCCTCGTCGCTCTCGGCTTCGGCGTCAACGGTGCGACCATCGGCCTGTCGGCGTCGTTCGTCGCCACCTGGCTCGCCGTGAAGATGCTTGCCAGGACCGGACCAGGACGGACCGGAGCCGCACCCGACCTGGTCACGGTGCGCGGCTACGCGGTCCTGGTGTCGGTGCTCCTGCTCGGTCAGATCATCGCCAACAACAGCGACGTCCTGGTCGCCAAGGCGTTCTTTTCCCCCGATGCCGCGGGAATTTATGCCGCGATAGCCCTCGTCGGCCGGGCCGTGTTCTTCCTGGCCTGGTCGGTCGCGACCGTCGTGTTCCCTGTCGTGGCGCGGCGACACGCGAGCGGCGGTGACACCGGGTCCCTGCTGACCGGCGGCATCGCGGCCGTCGCCGGCATCGGTGCGGCGTGCACGTTCGGCGCGCTGCTGCTGGGCGGCCCCGTGCTGGGCTTCATCCTCGGCCCGGCCTATGGCGACCTTTCTGCGCCCCTCGCCGCATACGCGGGAATGACGACCCTCTTCGCCATCGCGAACCTCGTGGCCAGCCATGAGCTGTCCCAGGGACGCAACACCCAGTCGTGGCTGTTGCTCGGCGCTTCTCTCCTGCAGCTCATGTTGCTGCTCGTCTGGCACGAGTCGACCGCGCAACTGATCATCGTGCAATTCGTGGCGATGGCGCTCCTGCTCGGCGTGATGGTCGCCCGGCACCTTCTCGCCAGATCTTCCACCTATATTTCCACCGAAGAAGGGCTGCCCAGATGAGCGCGGAAACCGGTACCTACCAGGCATACCGCAAGTGGGTCACCGAGAAGTCGACGGTGCCGCCACGCGTCTCCGTCGTCATCCCGGCATACAACGAGGAGTGGCGGATCCTGCCGACCGTCGGCGCGATCGCCACCCACATGTGTTCCCGCGGCGAGCCCTGGGAACTGATCATCGCCGATGACGGCTCAACGGACACGACAGTCTCCCTCCTCCAGGACCTGCGCTTTCCGAACATGACCGTGCTCGTCGCCGCCAAGAACACAGGCAAGGGTGACGCAGTCCGCCGGGGAATGCTTGCGGCCCGCGGCGAGTTCATCCTGTTCGCGGACGCGGACCAGTCGACGCCGATCGAGCAATTCGACAACCTGATGGAGAAGATCGATGCCGGCTACGACGTCGTCGTCGGCTCCCGGGCGGCCGCAGGAGCCGCAGTGAGCGGCAAGAGTGCCCTGCGCAAGGTCCTGAGCAAGGGCCTGCACGTGATGGTCTCGGTCGGGTTCGGCATCGAGATCGCCGACACGCAGTGCGGCTTCAAGCTCTTCACCGCTCCGGCGGCCCGGGCTCTGTTCAACCTCCAGGTCGTCGACGGCTTCTCCTTCGATCTGGAAGTGATCTACCTCGCTGGACGCCTCGGGCTGAGCACGGCCGAAGTCCCCGTCGAATGGATCGACGCTCCCGGCTCCACGGTCGACGCCGCCAAGGTGAGCCTGCAGTTCGTTGCAGACCTCGTCAAGATCAAGGTCCACGACCTGCGCGGCGGGTATACCGTCACCGGCCATTCGCCCGTCTCGCGCGCCTCTTCCCCCGCATCCGTCGCATCGATCAAATAGGAAACCACGATGAGAATACGCACCGAATCCGGAATCGGCCACACGACCGTCAGCCTTGCCGGTCGTTTCGACGCCCACGAGACCGGCGACTTCCGCAATGTCGTCGACCTCCTGATCGGCCCGGCGAACGCAACCCTGCGACTCGACCTCTCGAACGTCGTGTTCGTCGACTCGAGCGCCCTCGCCGAGTTGTTGCGCTCGCAGAAAGCGGCCAAGGCCGTCGGCGGCGAAGTCATTCTCGTGAACGTCTCAGACCCGGTCCGCATCATTCTCGAACTGACCGAACTCCAGCAGGTGTTCACCCTGGAGTCCCGGACGGACACGACCACGCCCACATCATGACGCCGGCTTCCCCCGAAACCCACCTGATCGAGAGCGACCTCGCCGACGCCGCTCTCGAACGCTTGCTGGTGACGGCCGGGGTCAGCGAAATCCACCGGCCACCCGGTTCCGACTGGACTGTCTCCGGGAACGCAGCTCCCCAGGCCATCGACGCCGCCAACGCCATTCGCCATGCGATCCACGGGATCTACTCCGCCCAGGACGATGTCACGGAAGCCCTGATCACAAGTCAGGATCACCTGATTGCCCTTCGGGCTCTCACCCAGGTGAACCTGAGCACCCTCGGCATGTCCGAGGCGCTTCACGACCTGCTCGACCAGGCCAGGTTGCTGACAGCGTCTGACCTCGTCGTGATGGTCGATGATCGCCTGGTGCACACCACGGGAGGTCCGCCCTCGGACTCGGACGAGCTCACGGAGGTCATCCGCGAGGCGACCACGAGTACGGACGATCTGGAGCCGAGACTCGTCGGACAGGCGAAGGCTGTGATCGCTCCCCTGAACGACCAGAGCGGCGGCATCCGCGCGCTCGCCTTCGTCAGAACGAACGGACCGGTGTACACCACAGGCGACCTGCGCCTGGTCAAGGCGGCTGTTGCCGCCGCCGACATGCGGTTCACGCTCACCCGGCTGCATCTCCTCGAGATCAAGCGCGCCACTTTCGAGCGCGAGCACCAGGTCGCATCAAGCCTCGCGCAGGCAGTCTTCTCCCAGCCGGCGCCGACCCTGGCGGGAGTCGAGGTGTTCGCCCACACGGAACCGGCGAGCCTTGCCGGCGGGGACTTCTTCGCCTTCGCGGTCGTCGGGGATGTGCTGTGGTTCACCGTGGGCGATGTCGCCGGAAAGGGCCTTCCCGCGGCAATGGTGATGACACGGGCCGTCAGCGCCGCCCGGGTGGCCTTCCTCACCCACGACGCCGACGATCCCGCGGGGGCGATGCGCGCGATGGGTATTGAACTCTACGACTATCTCGAAGACGTCGGCCTGTTCATCACCGTCGCCCTGGGCGCATACCGGCCCAGCACGGGCGCCCTCCACGTATGCAATGCCGGCCATTCCCCGGTGATGCTCGTGCTGGGCGGCATCACCACGCTCATTCCGGCGTCGATGCCACCGCTCGGTGTGTTACCCGAGCCGCGAGGTCGGACGGTGCGCTTCGACCTGCGGCCGAACGACGCCCTGGTACTCGGTTCCGACGGACTCGCCGAACAGGAGAATGCCCACGGCGTCATGCTCGGCTACGACCGTCTGGCCGAACTCTGCGTGGAACTCCCGCAGGAGTCCGCCGAACGGCTCGGACACCATATTCTGGATGCCGTGAAAAAGCACGCAGATGGAACCCCGCCCTCCGATGACCGCACCCTTGTCATCCTCCGGGCCGTGGAGGGTGTCTCATGACCGCGTCATCCGCTCCGGTCGACCTTGTCATCGAGGGCACCACCGCGATGGTCCGCAAAATCGGTCCGTGGCTGCACGACGTGCTCGACGATCTCCCCGACCACGAGGCCGGCGCGATCGCCCCACGTCTGGAACTTGCTGTGCACGAGGTCGCGATGAACATCATCGATCACGCCGGATTGCCGGTTACCGCGGAGATCCGGTTCAGCGCCGAAATCACCGATTCCGTCGTCGAGATCCGTGTGACCGATCCCGGGCGGCCGTTCGACCCGACCGGGGTCCGGATCCCGGTCGCCGGGGTCCCCCAGGAACGCGGCTACGGCCTGATGCTCGTCCGCAAACTCGTCAACGACCTCGGCTACCACCGGTTGGACACGGGCAACCGCTGGACCCTCCGTGTCAACCGCACCCCGCAGGCCGACCACTCGGAAATGAGCAGCAGCCATGAATAATCCAGACACCTTCCGCGCGTCCCCTCGCAGTGACCTCACCGTCGGCGTCGCGACGCCGGCCAGCGGACTCGCCGTCGTGACGCTCGTCGGTCGGCTCGACGCCGTTGCAGCGCCCGACCTGCGCGCCAGGCTCGACGAGTCGGACGTCGCCGGATGTCCCCAGGTCGTGTTCGACCTCGCTGCCGTCGATTTCGTGGACAGCGCCGGCCTCGCCGTGCTGGTCTGGCAGCGGCGCACCTGCCGGTCCCGCGCCGGTGACGTCGTGCTCGTGCGCCCGGACTCCGACCATGCGATGCGGGTATTCCGGCTGACCCAGTTCGACCAGATCTTCCGGATGCTGCCGCAGCAGCAAGACATTTGAGGCCGCACCATGAACAGCACGCCCCTTTCACACAGCGCCCTTGTCGTCGACGATGAAACAGTGTCCCGCCTCGTGCTCTCCCACATGTTGCGCAGGGCGGGCTGGGACGTCACCGAGGCAGACGATGTCGCCCCGGCGATCGCGATCGCACGGTCGGGCACCTTCACGGCGATCTTCTCCGACTTCTCCATGCCGGGCGGTACCGGTGTCGACCTGCTGAACTCGCTGCCACCAACGCCGACGCGCCCGCTCTTCGTGCTCGTGACCGGAATCGTGGAGCACTCCTCCGTCGGACTCGACCTCGCGAGCGTTATCGATGGGCACCTGATCAAGCCGATCAGCTCCCGTTCGCTCTCCGAGTGCCTCGCCACGATCCTGCCGCGCCAAAGGGACCGGTGAGTCGCGGCGTCACGCGTGCCCTGACCCGGACTGCGTGCGGCCTCGGCTGGCTGGCGGCAGGCGGCATGACCGCGATCGCCCTGACCCGGGCGCTCGCCAGTGAAACCGAACCGTTGCTGATCGGGGTGCAAGGCGTCGCGGTCTGGCTGCTCCTCCCGGCGTACCCTCTGCTCGCGGGCACGGGAATCGTGCTCGCGCGTCGCGCCCGGAGGGCCAAAAGAGCTACCGGCGGCCCGGCCCGTCTCCGATGGCCACTCACCCTCTCTGTTGTCGCGCTCGCCCTGGCCGTCGTGCAGGCCACCCTCCTCGTACCGGCCATCGGCTGGAACGGCCCGCGAACGGCGCCCGTCGGCGCTATTCCGCTCCGGATCGTGAGCGCAAACGTCCTCCTCGACAACACCGAGCTCGCCACGCTCGCCGGAGAGCTCGTCGCGACGGATGCCGACGTGATCGTGCTCGAAGAGGTCACCCCCGAACACCTCGCCACGCTCACCGCCTCGCCGCTCTGGGCGGCCTACCCGGAACGAGTGCTCGACGCCCTGCCCGGATACCACGGCTCGGCGATCTTCTCCCGTTTGCCGATCGAAGACGGCGGCCCGATCGACGTAGCCGGGTCCCCGATGCTCGAGGCGCACATCCGTACCCCCGCGGGCCTCGTACGGATCATCGATGTGCACGCGGTGGCGCCCGTCACTGCGGAGAACACCGTGCTCTGGCGGGGACAGTACGCCGAGCTGGCCCGGATCGCGGAAAGTGACCCCGGCACCCTCATCCTCGCGGGCGATTTCAACGCGACCCTCGACCATGCACCGCTGCGGCGGCTCGTCGCCACCGGGCTGCGGGATGCTTTTGTGGAGTCCGGCAGCGGTTTCGGGGCGACCTGGCCACGCTGGGATGGCGTCGTTCCGCCGCTGATGCGTATCGACCATGTGCTCGTCAGCCAGCAGGTCACGGTCGTCGCCGTGACCGACCAGATGAGCGCGGGGAGCGACCACCGCCGCCTCGTCGTCGACCTCGCCCTCCCGTCGTCCCAGAATCCGTCGGCTCAGGGTCCCTCGTCGCAGGCTCCCTCGCCGCGGAAGACTCCGACGCCATGACCCTGGTGACGGAGCCGGCCCCGGCCCCCGCACCGGCAGCCCCCGTACCGGCAGCGGAGAAGGCGAGGGTGCACCGGCCGGAAGAAGCGCCGGACGGGCGCTCGCGCAAAGGCTTCGTGCGCCGCCACCGCCTGCTCTTCATCGCGCTCATCCTTGTGCTCGTGTTCCACGGCTCTTTGCTGCTTGCCGGAAGCTACCAGCGCACCTACGACGCCTACGTGCATATCTTCTTCGCCGACCACTACGCCAGAGACTGGTTCTCGAGCTGGGACACGCGCTGGTACACCGGGTTTTCCACCCTGAGCTACCCGCCGGGCGGCCACTTCATGATCGCGGCCCTGAGCAAGATCATCGGGTTGCGCCCCGGCTTCGTGGTCGTGCAGGTCTTCGCCCTCCTCAACCTCACCATCGGGGTCTATCGCTGGAGCGGTATCTGGGTCAACCGCACCTCGGCCGGCTGGGCGGCCATCGCCCTCGTGCTGGCGTCGTCCATTGCTGAAACCGTGCACGTCTTCGGCCAGCTTCCCACCACGCTCTCGCTCGGGTTCCTGCTCAACGGGCTGCCCTTCGCGAACACCTGGGTGCGCACCGGCAACCGGAAGGCCCTGCTCGCCGGGGTCGGCTGCATCATGGCAACCACGGCCTGCCACCATGTGACGACCCTGTTCGGATCGCTCTTCTTCCTCGGGCCAGTACTTCTCGGGGCACTCGTGTTCGCCGTGCGCACCCCGCTCGCCGGTGAGAAGGACGGACACCCGCCCCGATTCAGTTTCCGGCTGCTCTGGCCGTTGATCGCGCGCCGGATTCGCCGGGTGATGCCCTCCCTGGTGCGGACCGGGATCCTCGGTGCGCTGGTGGTCACGGCCCTGCTCTGCGTCGTCCTGCCGTACTGGCTGTACTCCAAGAGCGACCCGATCACCCAGGTCTCCATCCCGCACGCCAGCCGCGACAGTTTCCTGGTCAACGTCAACGCCGGCCTGGTCTTCTGGCTGATCCCGTGGGGCACGACGCTGCTCGTGCTGCCATACGCATTGATTCGCGGCATGGCGGGCAAGGCGTGGCCGCTCACCCTCTCACTCGGAGTGCTCGCGTTCCTCGGCACCGGCGGCACCACACCGTTCCCTAAGATCCTCCTGGGCGGCGCGTACGACATCCTCACGCTCGACCGCTTCACGTTCTGGGCGACCATCTCCATCCTGCCGCTCGTCGGGCAGTTCGTGTCGAGCGTCACGAACGGTTCGATCCGAGCGTGGCTGCTCGCGCATGTCGGGCCTACCCTCTCGGTGGTCCTTCCTGGCCTGCTGCTGGCCGCACACCTCACCACGACCCTCTACGCGGCGAACCTCACGCAGTACCGGGCATTCCAGCCGGCCCCGATCGACGTCACCCCGATCACGACCTTCATGAACAAGGACCAGCACTCCCAGTGGCGATACCTCACGCTGGGATTCGGCGACCAGATGGCCTGGCTCGGCGCCAATATGACGGCCGGAACCGTCGACGGCGACTATCACTCCGCCCGGCAGCTGCCCGAGCTGACGTCCCGGCCGATCGAGCGCCTCGAGGGAGCGAAGTACTCCGGTGTGCCCGGGATCGGGAGCCTGCAACAGTTCCTCGCCGTTCCCGGCCGGTACTCCCTCAAGTACGTTTTCAGCAACGACGCCTTCTACGCCCCGCTGCTCGACGCCAGCGGGTGGACCGACCTGGGTCCCCTCGAGAACGGCATAGAAATCTGGGAACGCTCCGACGTGGCCCCGCTGCCGACGAGCGAGGTTTCGCACCAGGCACCGCTCTGGGAGCGCCTGTGGTGGGGACTGGTCCCGCCTGCTTCGATCACCCTGGCCCTCGTGCTCATGGTGTGGTCCCTCATCGGAGCACCGACGCGGGTGCCCGGCGCAGGCGCCGTCGTGCGCCGTGTCGTGCCGGCCAGGCTCCGACGAATGCTGTCACGCCCGCCCCGAGCGGTCGCCCGCCTCGTGCGCTCCGCACTGAAGAAGCTCACGAGCCCGGTGACCCGCGCCGTCGGGGCCGTCGACGCCGCCCTCGCCAGGGCGAGCGACCGCATCCCGCACACCGAGGAGCCCGCCCCACCCGCCGGCGGCTGGCTGCCCTGGGGCGCGGCGCTCCCGCGCCTCCGCACGCGGGCACGCGCACGGGTACGGAAGCGCCGCCGCCGCTGGCAGGCGGCCGCCGTGACCCTTCTACTGGTCATGGTCACTGCCGGCGGCGCCCTGGCGGTGGCGAAGCCGAGCACGCCCACGGCCGCCGAAGTGGTCGAGGACTACTACGGTCACCTCGATTTCCGCCGCTTCGCCGCGGCATACGCCCTGCTCGACCCCTCGACCCGGCCGGACTACACGGTGTACCAGCAGGAACTCGGAAGGGACGGAGGCCTCGTCGCCTCCTTCGCCAAGCTGGCATCCGTCACCGCAGTGCCCGCATCGAGCACGCCGGGCAGACAGGTGATGACCGCAACCCTCGACTACCTCACCTCCCTGCAGTCCTATCAGGTGACCACGCCGGTGGCCCTGATCCAGGAACCGACCGGCTGGTTCATCGACCTGCCCGCCGCAGACGCGACATCTCCGCCCGACCAGTTCACCAGCCGACCCGCCGTCGGCTTCCTTTCGCAGGGTCGTCGCGCACTCAGCTCGGACGGGACCTCCACCATGGATGTGCTCGACCGACCCGAGCTGACCCTCGGCAACGTCAGTTCCCTGCTCGTGAACGGTCGCTGGGTTGTGATCGGCGAGGTGACGAACACCGACGTCGACCCCGCAGACGTCACCGTCGAGGCGCAGTTGCGCGATCCGGACGGCGCGCTGCTCGCCAGCTGGGATGCGGCCCAGGTGCTCGTCCACAAACTGCTGCCCGGAGCGACGAGTCCCTTCCGCATCGAGTTCCAGAGCATCGCCGGCACCGGAGACTACGGTCTCGAAGCCGACGGCGGCCTCAAGAACACGACGGAGGTGACGGCCCCTTCTGCGACAAGTGTCACCGTCGCCGCTCCGGCCACGTCGTCCAACATTCACGGCCCTGTCGAGTTCGACCCGCAGACGATCACCCCCTTTGTGCTCGCCGCCGGTGCGACCGTCGCGTCGGTGGCCGTCTACGCGCGCGGCGTAGTGACTCCGCGGGCGAGCGCACGCGGCCTGCAGGTGCAGCACCTGCGGCTCACCGGCTCGGCCGCCGACGGCTACGCTGTCGTCGGCGAGCTGCGCAATGACAGCACCGTCGAAGCCTCCGTTCCGCACCTCCTGGTGTCGTATACGGCAGCGGACGGTAGCCTGTCCTGGGTCGATCACGCCTATCTCGAGCACAGCATCGCCCCGCAATCGGTCAGCGATTTCCGCATTCCGCTCGCGTCAAGCACCCCGATCGCGGCCTCCGGGGTACCGTCGACCGGCTATGCCGGTCCCGCCCACTCTCCACCGGCATCCGCCCTCGCCGCCTCGATCGCCCTGCCCGCCGACACGGGCTTTTCCGGGCTGTCTCTCACGGCGACGACCTACGCCAGAGCGAGCCAGCCATGACGCGGCCGGGCACACGCCGCACAGCCGGCCTGATCCTCACGCTCGCCCTCGGCCTTGCGGTCGGGTTCGCCACCGATTCCGGCGCCGGCTTCCGTGCGGCAGCGCGGGCAGCACAGAATGCCGCGGCCGCCCTCGTGCTGCAGGTCGCGCCGACCGCGCCTGCGGGCACGGAGCTTCCGGTGACCGTGGCAGGGGCCGCCGACGGCGCCATTGTGCAGCTCGTCGCGATCGGTTCGCTCGGCCAGCTCGTGCTCACCGCCGTGAGCATCGACGACACGGCGGAATTCCGGCTTCCGGTCGCCCTGACCCGCAGTGCAGGGTCCGTCACCCTCGTGGCGAGTTCCGCGGGCGCGGTCGGGCGCGGCACCACAGAGCTCACCCCCGGAGCCGCGGTCGGCCCGATACAGGCCGTCGTCGGCGCCCGCTCCATCGTGGCCGACGCCGCAGACATGTCCATGGTCGTCACGATCCCGGTCGACGCCTGGGGCAATTCCATCGCGGAGGGTTCGCCGGTGCTGGTCTCCCGTGAGAACCCCGTCGGAGTGCGGAGTTCGAGCGGAGCGGTCGTTTCGCACCTGCTCGCCTTCCAGGAACTCTTTTCGGGCACCCTCGCCGGTCGAGGCCTGGTCTGGGTCGCTTCCGGTCCCGTGACCGGGCCGAGCGTCAGCCTCGACGAAGTCGCCGGGCCACCGCTGCCCTTTTCCCTCGAACCCGTCGAGTCCGTGCTCGCCGCCAACGCGGGGGCCGACGGCCAGACGCTCGTGCCGATCTGGACATCCGTGCTGCGGGATCGCTACGGCAATGTCGAGCCGGACGGCACCCAGGTCACAGTGGAATGGACGGGCCCTGAAGGCGCGGGGCGCACGACCGCGGCGACGATCTCGGGCGTCGCCCAGCTCTCGATGCAGGCGCCGGCGACGCCGGGCGCGTTCCAGATCACCGGATTCTGTCGCGGCGTGCACTCGGCGAGCGCCCTCACGTTGCCGTTCGCGGCCACCGTCGGCACGGTCACGGTGAGCGCACGCCTGGTCGACGCCGGCGTCTTCGTGAGTATCGGCCCGGTCAACCGATTCGGCGGCACATTCGTGCCGGATGGAACGACGGCACGTGTCTCCGTGGCCGACCGCGACGGCGAGGCGGGCGCCACGAGCGCCGGGCTCGTGAACGGCGTGCTCGACATTGTCGTTGCGACCAGACCGCTCGCCGGTCCGGTCACGGTCAGAGTTTCGGTGCTCGGCGCAGAGGGCGTGGAGACGCTCCGATGACGAGGTCCGGACTCCCGTTCCGCGCGCCCGGAAACCTGAGGCGCAGCCGCATCAAGCGGCTGATCGCAGCACTACTCGGCCTCGGCCTCATCGCCGCGACCATGGGGCTCCTCGTGCTGAGCGGGCAAATCACGCTGCAGAGTTCGACGGGGGCCACGGTCTCATCCGGACTCCACGAAGTCGCGACGGTGCCGGTCAACGCAAGCCAGCTCGTCACGTGGCTGCCAGACGCGTGGCAGCGCGAACGCGTCCTCGAGCCGGCGACGCGCATGATGATCGCAGCCAGCTATATCCGGGCCTGGGCTGCGATCGGGCACTTCCAGTCCACGGGCGAGCGACCTGCCGTCAACGACACCTTCAGCGGTTCGGCCAGGCGGGCCGTGCTCGAGCTGCCGCGCACCGGCCCGAGCGCCACCTGGGACCTCCGTCACTCCCTCGAACTCGAGTTCTACGCGCTCGACGGCGCCACCGTCGCCTTCCATGACGGGGGTGCGAACATCGCACGCACGGTCGGCACCGGGTTGAATGAGACGGTGCTTCTCGGCCACGAGAGCTACGACGTCGTGATGGTGCTCGAGGACGGGTTCTGGCGCATCCACCAGCTTCGGCGCTCCGCGGGGAGCGACACTGTCACACTGACGACGGATGCCGCTGGGGCGACCGTGATCACCGGCGCCCCGACGACGACTCCCCTCACCATCCCGGAGAGCCTGGCCACCGAATACCGCCCGGCCGGCTGGGCGCCCGTTGTACCGGTTGTCGCCAAGGCGACCGCGACACCGACCCCGACTCCCGGTGCGACCCCCACCGCTGCGCCCGCTGTCACTCCCGTTCCCGCGCCGACCGTGCTCGCCCCGGCCACTCTGGGGGCCGACTTCGCCCGCCTGCGGGCTCTCGGTTTCGACACCATCCGGGTTCCGCTCCCGTACACCCAGCTGGGAGGCGCGAAACCCACCGATGACGCCATCACCGGACTGATCACGCTGCTCGAGCAGGCCGACCGGCACGGACTGCGGGTCGAGCTCGTCCTCTTCGACGGCTTCCCCGACCTCACTCCCGCGAACTGGCTCGCTGCCGACGCCCACCTCACCGCCATCGCGACCGCGGTGCGCGGCCAACCGGCCCTCGCCCTGTGGGACCTCGCCGACCGACCGGAACAGCGCTCGACCGGGTCTCCGAGCCCCGCCGAGATCCGCGCGTTCCTCCTGCACACCGGCGCCACCCTGAGGGAGCTCGACCCGGGCACGCCGCAGACCATCTCCTGGGCGACGAGCACGGCCGCGTCCGATCCGTCGATGGCGGGCCTGGTCGACGCCGTGTCCCTGCACCTGACCGGAGGCGGTGACCCGGCCGCAGCGATCGAGGCTGTGCGCACCGCGCTCCCCGACCGGGCCATGCTGCTGACGGTGACCGGGCTCAGCACCGAGGGCGGCTGGGGGCCCCTGCCGAAGACCGAGGCACGACAGGCTTCCGACGTCGCCCGGGTGCTCCTGGGCGCGGAGCGCGCCGGACTGTCCCACCTCAGCGTGGCGACCTTTGCCGACACGAAGACGGATGCCGGCGGGCTGCTCCGCGCAGACGGCTCTGCCAAGCCCGCCGCCGCCCTCTTCGAGTCCGGCGCCCAGCTCACCACGATTCCGGTGCCGGGCCTGCTCGACTACGCCACGTCGAAATTCTGGATCCTCGTGTTCGCGGTCCTGCTCGCCGGCGCCGGGGCGCTGCTGTTGGCCCGTCGCCGTCGGCGCAAGCGCGCGCTGCCGGCAGTGGATTCCGCACACTCCCCCACCGCAGGGCAGCACGACCGCCCAGGAAGCACCCCACAATGATTGCCACGCGCCCCCACCGCCCACGCCGTGGACGCAATCTCGGCTTCCGCCCCGACCTGTTCGACACCTCCCGGTCCGTTGCCCTCTTACTCGGGGGAATCGCCCTGCTCGCGGGAACGACCATGGCGGTGTACACCGTGAGCGATGTCTCCGGCCTGGGCCCTGTCGGTCTCGCGACCCTTCGGAGTGTCGCCTCCACCCTCCTCGTCGGCGGATTCGTCATCCTCGTCTTCCGGAGGCGCATCACGATCCCGCTGCGTCACGTCTCCCTGTGCTGCTTCATCGCCCTGGCCGTCGCGAGCGTCGTGGCGACCACCGGGACTCCCATCGCGTCCACGTTCTCCGGCGGTCTCGGTGTCACGATCCTGCTGGCCTTCGCGGTCATCCGGTCCCGTACGATGCTCTGGTATCCCCTCGTCGTGGTTCCCCTCGGTATCGCGGCAACCGCGTTGCAGCCGGGCGCGGATTCGACCAATGTCGAGTTGACCGGCCTCCTGGCCATTGTCACCACCTCCGTCCTCACCTGGTTCGTGCGCAGTGCGACCGCCTTCGAAACGGACTGGCTCACCGGCATCCTCAATTTCGCCGGCTTCGAGCGTGCGACCGCGACCACAGTGCAGGACGCCCGAGCGGATGCGCGATCAGGCGTACCCCTCACCCTCGCACGCCTCGACATCGACTAGTTCGCCCTCGTCAACCAGCGCTTCGGAACGGATGCCGGAGACGACGCCCTCGGCGAATTCGCGACCGATCTCGCATCCTTCCTCCCCGTCGACGCCGTCTTCGGCCGGATCGAGGGAGACGCCTTCGCTGTCCTGATCTCGGGGAGCACCACGGAGGAGGTCCGGGGCCTGCTCAGGCACGCGCGACTCACCGTCCGCGGATTCTCCGCCGGCATCGCACAGCACGAGGGGGATGAGTCGGCCTCTGAACTGTTCGGCCGGGCCGGCGCCGCCCTCTACGAGGCCAAGCGCGGCGGCCTCGGGCGGATCACCGTCCACGGCGGCTATTATGCGTCGCCTGTCGCCGTTCGTCACGGCATCGACAACGGCGAAATATACGTGGAGTACCAGCCCTGCGTCGACATGCGCACGGGGGCCATCGTGGGGGTTGAGGCCCTCGCCCGCTGGAACCACCCGGCCAGGGGCGCGATCTCTCCCGTCGAATTCATCCCGCTGTGCGAGGCCAGCGGATCGATCACGATTCTCGGCGGCTGGGTGCTCGGCCAGGCGATCACCGCAGCGGCCGAGTGGAACCGCTCATTGCCTGCCGACCGTTCGCCGGTCACGGTCGCTGTCAATGCGTCTGCCCGGGAGCTCTCCATGGAGGGCTATGCCGGGCGGGTCATCGACGTGTGCGCGGCGGCGGGCCTGAGCGTGTCGCTGCTCGGCATCGAAGGGACGGAGTCGGACTTCGGATCGGGGTCGGAGGAGGTCGCCGTGAACATCGCGCACTTGCGCGACGCCGGGGCCCTCATTTCCATGGACGACTTCGGCACCGGGTTCTCCAGCATCGAACGCCTGACGCGAACCCGCGTGGATATCGTCAAGATCGACCGCCAATTCGTGTCCGCGATCGACTCCCTCGCGGCGGAGGCGCCCGTCATCGACCTCGCGATCGGCCTCGCAACGGCGCTGTCGCTCGAAATCGTCGCCGAGGGGGTGGAAACACCGGTGCAGGCACAGTGGCTGGTCGAACGCGGCTGCCATTACGCCCAGGGCTTCCTCTACTCCCGGCCGATCCGCTACGGCGAACTCGTCCAGGTCCTCCTCGACAGCGCGATCTGACCCCGTGTCGTCGACAGGGTGATATATCAACAGGGTGATGTACTGTAACGACGCCATCCACCGAGACTGCCCACCGAGAGAAGAGCCCGATGAGCGACGCAGACGACGCCGGTCACCGCAGGGCCGGAAGGCCGCTTGAGACGGTTCTGACGAAACCGCGCATCACCGCTGCGGCCCTCCGACTGATCGGGGCGACCGGCTACGAGAGCTTCACGATGTCCGGCCTGGCCAGGAGCCTCGGGGTCGCTCCCTCCGCGCTCTACAACCACGCGGCGTCGAAGCACGTCGTGTTGCAGTGGTTGCAGGACCACGTTATGACGATGGTCGATGTGGCCGGCTTCGGTGCAGAGCCGTGGGACACGGCCCTCCGGCGCTGGGCATGGTCCTATCGGGACATCTTCGCGACGCACGTTCCGCTGATCTCAATCGTGGCGGTCCTCCCTGTCACCGGCGCCCCGCAAACCCTGCGCATGTACGAGACCGTCGCCGCCGGACTGTCCTCCGCCCGGGTGCCTTCGGCACAGATAGTGCCCTCGATCGTCGCACTCGAGTCGTTCATCTTCGGCTCCGCTTTCGACGTGACGGCCCCTGCTGACATCTTCGAGACCGGTGCGCTCGCCGAGTCGAGTCCGATCTTCAGCGCCGCAGTGAGGCAGGGAGAGCAGAGCCAGGGCAGGGCGCGGGCGGACGTCGCGTTCGAGTTCGGGCTGGAGGCACTCGTCGACCGGATCGGCCGCCTGCGCAGACCCTGAGCATCCGCCCGGCTTGTCCTGCCGTGCGAGGTGCGCCGGGCGCCGGGCGCCGGGCGCCGCGGGTCGTGCGGCGCCCGGAGCATGGCTGACTCACGGGCACGGCTTGAGCGCAGCGACGTCGCCCGTGAGGGCGGTCGCCGTCCCGATCAGAACCACCCGGGTCGCGCCGAGGCGGGTGATCTCGGCGAGTGTCGCCCTGGGCACGCACGTCGCGGGCGTGAGATACAGCGGAGCCGACTTCGCCCCGGCGAGCGCCGAGCCGACCAGGGCGTCCTGGTAGCTCGTTCCGCTCGCGAGGTACACGGTCGTCGCGGAGGTGAAGGCGTTCAGGTTGAGCGCCGCGTTGGTCGCGTAGCGGTCTGCGCCGGCGTACCGCGTCACCGAGGCGCCGCCGAGTTGCAGCTTCAGCCAGAACTCGGTGAGGCTCGTCACGTCGGCCGTCCCGCCCGCGATCTTCACGGTCCTGGTGTGCAGCGCACGGAGCAGCACGGCCGTCGCGAGGTCGGGCAGGAGGCCGCCGGTCGGCACGAGCACGACCGGTGCTCCCACGCGGGCGGCGGCCGATGCTGCCGCGAGTGCCCCGGGGAAGTCGGCCCCGGTAGCGACGTAGGCCGTCGCCGCGAGGCTGCCGAAGGCATCCGCTGCCACGAGGCGGGAGGTGGCGTAGCGGTCGGCGCCGGCGAGCCGCACGACAGGGGCGATGCCCGCGAGTTCGGCGGCGACTGCCGCAGAGACGCTGGCGGTCCCGCCGACGATGACGATCTTGCCGGGGTGCAGCCGGGTCAGTTCGGCCCTGACCCCGGCCGGAAGCGCCGTGAGCGTGGTCAGGAGCACGGGTCCGCCGAAGTGCGCGGCGGCGGGGCCGGCGCTGAGGGCGTCGGCGAAGCTCGTGCCGCTGGCGAGGTAGACGCGGGAGACTCCGGGCGCGAAGCCCTGGGAGACGGTTATCGCCGTCGAATACGGGTCGGTTCCGGCGATCCGGGTGACCGTCGCGGAGGAGACCGGTGCTGTGGGTGCCGAGACCGCGGACGCCGATTGGTACCCGGGCGCCGAACCGGTGACCCGGACCGTGAGGGTCTTGCCGGCATCCGCGGCGACCGGGGTGTACCCGGCAGACGTGGCCCCGGCGATGGGCGTGCCGTTCGCGAGCCACTGGTAGGCGAAGTTCACCCCGGCGGGCGTCCAGGTTCCCGGGCTCGCGGTCAGCAGCGCACCGACCGTGGCTGTCCCGGAAATCACGGGTGTCGCCGTTCCGATCCCGCCGGTCGCTACCGCGCCGGTCGGCGCCGAGACCGCTGACGCGGGCTGGTAGCCGGGCGCGGTTCCGGTGACCCGCACGCTGAGCGCCGCGCCGGCATCCGCGGCGACCGGGGTGTACCCGGCAGAGGTAGCCCCCGCGACGGGCGTGCCGTTCGCGAGCCACTGGTAGGCGAAGCTCACCCCGGCGGGAGTCCAGGTTCCCGGGCTCGCGGTGAGCAGCGCGCCGACGGCGGCCGTGCCGGTGATCGCCGGAGTACCCACGCCGAGCGTGCCCGCGACGACGGCCGCTGTCGCCGCAGAGGTGACCGCGGCAGAGGGCGGCAGGTAGCCGGTCGCTGTTCCCGTGACTCGCACCGAGAGCGCAGTGCCGAGGTCCGCAACGACGGGCGCATAGGTGGCGGATGTCGCGCCGGGGATGTCTGCGCCGTCACGCAGCCACTGGTAGGCGAAGGCGGTGGTGGCCGGTGACCAGTCGCCGGGGACGGCGGTCAGGGTGCTGCCGACGGAGGCGGAGCCCGTGACGGTCGGGGTGGCCGGCACGAGGATTCCCGGGGCGCCGACGGTGTCATAGAGGGCGTAGTCGTCGGTCACGAGGGTTCCGTTGAGGATCAGGTTGAGGCCGAAGCTCAGTCCGGTGGTGCCGGCCGGGATGGCGGCCGTCGTGTAGAGCGCCTGCGCGTAGGACGTTCCGGCCGGGAAATACGGGCTCGACGTCCAGTAGCTCCAGCTGCCGATCGAGTTGCGCAGGTAGACGTCGAACTGGGTGGTGACCGTCGAGGTGTACCAGGCGCGGAGGTCGTAGGTGTGGCCGGGGGTGACCGTGGGCGCGCACGCGCCCAGGTCCTGGGTGAGGATGAGTTTGGAGTCGCCGCTGACGAGGTTGCTCACGACCAGCTGCTCCGCCTTGGTGCCGGTGTGTGCGGCGGCGACCGTACTGAAGGCCGCTGTGTTCGTGCCGAAACCGCCGATGGCCCAGCACTGCGGGAGGCCGTTGGTGCCGGCACTCTCGAGGCTCGGGTTGACGACGCCGTTCACGCCGGGACCGGGGGCCGCGGTCGAGGTCGTCGTCACGGGAACGACCGCCTTGACGGTGCCGCCGATCACGTCTCCGACGGTCTTGACCGTGGTGTTGTTCGAGGCTGCACGCGTGGAGAGCCAGGCGGCGAACTGGGCGAAGACCGCCGGGTCGACGGAGAGCGCGTCGCAGGTTCCTGCGCAGAGGTGGTGGAAGGTGAGCTGCACCCAGCCCCCGCCCGCCGTCTCGGCGTTCGTGACCGTGTTCTCAAGGTCTGCGAGGGTCCAGGTCGTGTCGACCTCGTCTGGCGCGCGGGTCAGGTAGGGGTCGGCGGGCGGAACGGTTTCCGCGAATCCGCAGCCCGTGCAGCCGAACCGGGTGTTGAGGTCGCCGAGGCCGCGGGCGCTGTTGAAGCCGCAGGCCTGGACGATCGCCTCGGTCGCGGCATTCACCGTTGCGAAGGGGTAGGCGAAGCTCCTGGTCGCGAAGCCCCAGTCGGCGAGGGTCGCCCGGCCCTGGCAAACCTGCCGGGTGGCTTCGTCCGCGGGGAGGGTGAGGAGGTCGGGGTGGGTGACCGTGTGGCCGGCGATCTCGTGACCGGCCGCGGCGATGCTCGTCAGGTCTGCCCTGGTCAGCCAGCCGGGGTTGTCGATGAACCCGGTCGTGATGAAGAAGGTTCCCTTCATCCCGAACTGGTTCAGGGTGGCCACCGCGGCGAGCTGGTCGGCGTTGCCGTCGTCGAAGGTCAGGCTGACGACGGTCGGCGGATCCGTGACCGCTGCCCGCGCCGGGGTCGCGCCGAGGGTGATGCCCACGGCGACGGCGGAGAGGATGGCGATCAGCTTGAGCGAGCGTGCTGGGGCCAGCAAGAATCCGGTCATGGGAGGTGCTCCTCGTGAATCGTGACTGATCCTGGAATCCCAGCACCCGCGCCCAGTGTGCTGAGCGTTGTGCCCCCGAACAACGGCTGTGCCCAAAAAAAGCGGTTTACCAGCGAATTAGCGCGCAAGTGTGCGGTTAACCACACGTGACGCGTCATCTCCGGCCGATGAATCTGCGGTAAGTGCTTGCAATCCGCCTGACTCACCCCCAGAATAAACGAACTCAATTCATTTAGTCCATCGGATACACCGCAGTACCCGAATGGGCCGTTCGCGCGTCGATGCGCCCGGCCCGAGGAAAGGGACCACACATGACCCAGCAGTCCACCCGAGGGTCGGCGCCGACCTCATCGCAGCCGTTCACCGACGTCCACCTCGTTCACAGCTCAACGCTGCACGACGCCGCGGGGAGCAAGCACGGCATCACGAAGAAGGGCCTCAAGGGCGGGCAGCTCGGCCTGCTCGCTGTCGTCGTGCTCGGCATCTCCTCCGTCGCCCCCGCGTACAGCCTCACCAGCTCGCTCGGCGCGACCGTTGCCGAGGTCGGCAAGCAGCTGCCGGCCGTGTTCATCCTGGCGTTCATCCCGATGATCCTCGTCGCCCTCGCCTACCGGGAGCTCAATGCCGACTCCCCGGACAGCGGTACCTCCTTCACCTGGACCACCAAGGCGTTCGGTCCCTTCGTCGGCTGGATGAGCGGCTGGGGCATGCTCGCGGCCAACATCATCGTGCTCTCGAGCCTCGCCGGCGTGGCCGTCAGCTTCTTCTACGTCTTCCTCGGCGAGGTCTTCGCCAACCCGGATCTCGCCGCGCTCGCCGACAATACCTTCATCAACATCGCAACCTGTCTCGTCTTCGTGGCCCTCGCCGTCTGGGTGAGCTACCGCGGGCTGCACGCCACCAAGCTCGTGCAGTACAGCATGGTCGGCTTCCAGATCGTCGTCCTCCTCATCTTCAGCGTCTCGGCCATCGTCAACGCGACGAACGGTGCGTCCACGACCGCGCTCGCCTTCGACTGGACCTGGTTCGACCCCACCCGGGTCGACAGTTTCAGCCAGCTGGCAGCCGGCATCTCTCTCGCGATCTTCGTCTACTGGGGCTGGGACGTCTGCCTCACCGTGAACGAGGAGACCAAGGGAACGAAGGGGACCGCGGGCAAGGCCGGCACCCTGACCGCCCTCGTCGTGCTCGGCCTCTACCTCGTGCTGATCGTTGCCACCATGATGGTGTCCGGTGTCGGCGCCGACGGAATCGGCCTGAGCAACCCGGACAACCAGGGCAACATCTTCGCCGCGATCGCCGGACCCGTGATGGGCCCGGTCGCCATCCTGATGTCGATGGCCGTGCTCGCCAGTTCCGCCTCCTCGCTGCAGTCGACGATGGCCTCTCCGGCCCGCACCCTGCTCTCGATGGCGCACTACCACGCACTCCCGCCACAGTTCGCGAGCGTCAGCAAGCGCTTCGGCTCGCCCGGCTTCGCGACGATCGCAGCCGGATCCATCGCCGCCGGGTTCTACGCCGCCATGACGATCATCAGCGTCAATGTGCTCAACGACACCATCCAGTCGCTCGGGCTGATGATCTGCTTCTACTACGCACTCACCTCCTTCGCCTGCGTCTGGTACTTCCGCCAGAGCTTGTTCTCGAGCGTGCGCAACTTCTTCCTGCGGCTCGTGGTGCCGGCGGCCGGCGGCCTGATACTGACGATCGTGTTCGTGCAGACCGCCGTGAGCGCCTGGAGCCCCGACTTCGGCAGCGGTTCTGAGCTCTTCGGGATCGGACTGGTCTTCGTGATCGGCGTCGGTCTCCTCGTGCTCGGACTCGCCGTGATGGGCCTCACCTTCCTGGCCCGGCCGAGCTTCTTCCGCGGCGAAACGCTGCGCCAGGACACCCCCGCACTGGTCGTTCCGGAATAACAGTCGCGCCGGGTAGCCTCGGGGCATGAGCACCAGCACCGCGGCTACCCCGCACCTGTCGTCCGTCCTTCCCAAGCACATCCTGACGAGCGGCGACCACCACCCGATCGTGCTCGCCGAGGCGAAGCGGCGCGCGGCGAGTGTGCAGCTGCGCATCGCGGATGCCGTCACCGCCTTCGCCGGATCGATGCGGTTCGTGTACCTGCATGCCGTCGTCTTCGCCGGCTGGATGCTCTTCTTCGAGCCGAGCCCGTGGCCGACCCTGACGCTGGTGGTGTCGCTCGAGGCGATCTTCCTCTCGACGTTCGTGATGATCGGCCAGAACCGGCAAGCCGGGTTCCAGCAGGCGAAGGCCGACCACGATTTCAAGATGAGCGACCAGGAGCTGTTGACCAACACGGAGCTCACCCGACGCGTTAATGAGCTCACGAAGGAAATTCACGCTCACATCATCGGGGTCGCCGCTGTCGCCCCTGTCCTCGCGACAGGGCCGGTCGCCCCGACGACGGCCGGGAGCGACACGGTCACCGCATCCCCCGTCGGTTCACCCGCGAGTTGACCGCGCGGCGTAGGGTGGCGGTTCCAGGGAAGGCATGGACCTATGACCGACGTTGAACTCCTCGTCTACGCCGACCGCATCGGCGGCACGATCCCCGCGCTGGCTGCGCTCCTCGACGGGCCCCTGCGCGCCTTCGGCAGTGTGCACGTGCTGCCGTTCTACGTACCGTTCGACGGGGCGGATGCCGGCTTCGACCCGGTCGACCACGCTGCGGTCGATCCGCGCCTCGGCACCTGGCCCGAGGTCCGCGCCCTGGCCGGCAGCCGCGGGCTGACCGCCGATCTCGTGGTCAACCACGTTTCGGCATCGTCTGTGGAGTTCACCGACTGGCTGGCCCGCGGCCCTGAGTCGCCCTGGGACGGCATGTTCCTCACCTACGGCACCGTCTTCCCGCACGGCGCGAGCGAGGCGGAACTCACGGCGTTCTACCGGCCCCGGCCGGGACTGCCCTTCACCGGGTACCGCGGGGCCGACGGCTCCCGGCACCTCGTGTGGACGACGTTCCTGCCCAGCCAGGTCGATCTCGACGTAGCCAATCCGGTCGCCCTGGCCTACCTGCGCCGGGTGCTCCGCGTGCTCGCCGACGGCGGAGTCACGACGGTGCGGCTCGACGCGGTCGGCTATGCCGTGAAGACCCCGGGAACCGACAGCTTCATGACCCCGGAGACCCTCGCCTTCGTCGAGGTCGTCACGGACCTCGCCCGCGCGGAAGACCTCGCCGTGCTCGTCGAGGTGCACGGGTACTACGCCCAGCAGCTCGCGATCGCGCCCCTCGTCGACTGGGTCTACGATTTCGCGCTCGCGCCCCTCCTGCTGCACTCCCTGGGCACCGGCACGGTCGACCGCCTCGCGAACTGGTTCGAGATCCGACCGGCCAACGCGGTCACGGTGCTGGACACCCACGACGGCATCGGCGTGATCGATGCCGGTCCGGCCGGAGGACGGCCGGGGCTGCTGAGCGAGGCGGAAATGGCGGAGGTGTTCGCGCGGGCCGCAGAAGCCACGCACGGGCACTCATCCGTCGCCTCGGTGGTGCCGGAATGGGCGACGCTCCCGCACCAGATCAACGCGACCTTCTTCAGCACTCTCGGCGGCGACGTCGTCGCCTACCTGGTCGCGCGTGCCGTGCAGCACTTCCTGCCCGGACGCCCGCAGACCTACTACGTCGGCCTGCTCGGCGGTCTCGACGACCGGGAGCTCTTCGCCGAGACCGGCAGCGGCCGCGACGTGAACCGGCACCGCTACCCGGCTGCGGAGGTCGAGGAGGCGCTCGCGAGCGAGGTGACCCGCGCCCAGCTCGGCCTCGTGCGTCTCCGCTCCACCCATCCCGCGTTCGACGGCCTGTTCACCTGGTCGATATACGGCAGGGACGTGCTCGAGCTGCGCTGGGTCAATGCGGCCCGCGATGCCCGCGCGGTCCTGACGGTGTGCACCGCGCTGGGCGCGACGAGTTTCCGCATCCAGCTCGCGGACGCCGACGGCAGCGAGGTCCTCGACACGGTCGAGTCCCTCGCAGCCTGGACCGCCGACACTCACTGACCCCGCCCTGCCCCGCCGGGGCGCCTCGCTCACGGCCGCCCGCGGCTGCCCGCGAGAGTACGATTTTGGCCCTTAAAACGCGGTCTTAAGGGCC